>CAZOEM010000181.1:0-5944 GCA_964578735.1 uncultured Halobacteria archaeon
AACAATAGTGACAATGGTATCCACCTCTATAATTCAAGCATCAATCTCATCTATCTTAACAACTTCATAAATAACACTGCTAACGTTTATTCTTGTTTTGAAGATACAAATTTATGGCATTCCAAGGAAGAAATTACCTACACCTACAACGAAAGTATTTATACATACTATCTCGGCAATTACTGGGGCGATTACATTGGTGCTGATGTAGATAACGATGGAGTCGGCGATACTCCTCATTATAAAGACAATTATCCCTTGATGGAGCCGTTCGAGAATTATCATTCCGCACTAATTCTAGACGTTTGCGTTCTTAAGGTCCATAATATAAATACTGGCAGAGACTTTTTAACAATCCAAGATGCAATAGACATTCCAAGTACAAAAGGCGGACACGTAATCGAGGTAGAAGACGGCGTTTTTTCCGAGAACATGGAAGTCAGTAAATCCTTAACAATTCGATCCGAAAATGGTTCAGCAAATTGCATTGTTCAGGCGGAAAATCCAAATGCACATGTCTTTGCAATAACAGCGAATAATACAGACCTAAGCGGTTTTACGGTAAAAGGGGCAACTAATAAAACTGGAATATATCTCAAAGCGAGTTACTGCAATGTTTCCAATAACAATGTAACGAACAACGAATATGGCATCTTTTTACATTATTCGAGCAACAACACGCTCATAAATAACACAATGTCTGGAAACAAGTACAACTTTGGCGTTTTTGGAGATGCTCTTTCTGATTTTTACCAGAACATAGAAAGTAGCAATCTAGTAGATGGAAAATCCGTATATTACTGGGTTAACCAAAAAGACAGGCAGGTTCCGGACGATGCAGGCTTTGTTGGAATTGTAAATTTGACGAACATAACAGTGAGAGATTTAACATTAACAGACAACGATGCAGGAGTTTTGTTTGTATATACGAACAATTCGAGGATAGAAAATGTCAACGCATCAAACAACAATTATGACATCTACATAGTGCACTCCTCGAACAACATGATATGCAAACATCTCTTGAGCGGTATTTACTTGAGTGATTCCTCCGAGAGCAATACGATTTCTTACAACGTAATTTGCGAGAACCATAAAGGTATCGGAGTGGGTGGAGAAGAACCCCCAAACAACAATGTCATTTCTCATAACAGGATATGCAAGAATGACTACAGTGGCATAGTAGTGTGGGGCGGTTTAGGCCATACAATTTCAAACAATGAGATATGTGAGAACAATGGCACCGGTATCATGTTGGCGGGTTCCAATACTATCGTGATCAATAACACTGTGAGCTCGAACTACGAGCACGGCATCTCTCTAAGACATTCAAATAATAACACGCTAAAAGACAATATTGCAAACTCGAACTGCGAGGATGGATTTCATCTAGAATATTCAAATAATAATATACTGAGAAACAACCCTGCATCCTCAAACAACGATGATGGGTTCTGCCTGTTTGTCGAGTCAAATAACAATATACTTACAGATAATACAGCATCAAATAATAGTAAAGGCATCAAGCTACTTCTGTCTTACAACAGCTTAATTTACCTCAACAATTTCGTAAATAACGCACACAATTCCCATTCTGCGAGGTCAAATATCTGGAATTACACTTCCAAAATGACCTACACTTACCGTGGTAAAACATATACAAACTACCTCGGCAACTACTGGAGCGATTACAACAGAAACGATGTAGATGGCAATGGTGTTGGCGATACTCCTTATATCATAAATTTTTGAAGCATGAGTATATATACTTATATTCAACTATTTATATTCACAAACTACAAATAACAAAAAATTGGGGAAAGAAGGAGATGTAAACAAAGATTGAATAGGTGAAACTCCTTACAAAATAGGAAGGAATAAAGACAATCATCCTATTACGACTGGTTACCGGCGATAAAGTTAAGTCAATGAAAACATTTTTAAGCAACAAAGATATACATACACTTCAAATAGAAAAGATAAAATAATAATAATGGCGACAAGAGAAAAAATAGAGGAACGAAGAGAAGAAGAGGAACCAAAAAGTTTAGAGATAAAGTTTAAATATGAGGATTATCTCCATCTACCTAACGATGGTAAGAGATATCAAATAATAGGAGGGGAGTTATACGTAGTGCCCGCACCGATGCCGTATCACCAGGATATATCGAGGAATTTAGAATTTATTCTTTATTCGTTTGTTAAGGAAAAGGAGTTGGGGAGGGTCTATTATGCACCTTGCGATGTCGTTCTTTCAGAAGAGGACGTAGTCCAGCCTGACATACTTTTCATATTAAAGGAAAGGGAACATATTATAGGAAAGAAGAACGTACAAGGCGCTCCTGACTTGATAATAGAGATTCTGTCGCCAAGAACTATGGAGATTGACAGGAAATTGAAGGTGAAATTGTATGAGAGATATGGTGTGAAGGAATATTGGCTTGTAGAACCTGAAAGAAAAGAAGTGGAGGTTCTGGTGCTTGCCCAACAGGGGTACACGAGTTTGGGAACGTTTAAGAAATCCTTTTCCTCGCCATTATTAAAAACAGAAGTGGATTTGAGGGATGTGTTTTAATAACATAAACAAATATATGCACACAATTTAAATATAAAGAGAAAATTTGTAAAATAAGGGAATGGTGATGAAAGAGAAAGATAGCAGAAAGGTCATATTGCTAACGATGAGAGGTATGGCTATTTTGCTTATTTTTATAGCTTTCGTGCTTCTTGCAACTCCAGCAGCGGCACAGCCGGTAAAAGTTTGGGTTAATGCACCGGAGTATGTGGAGGAAGGAGCGACTTTTGTCGCTGCCATCGGCGTGAATAGCATTAATGACTTTAACGCGGGGATGTTCGACCTCTCTTTTGATCACAATGTGGCGAAGGTGGAAGATGTTCCAGATGGCTGCATCGACGATACAGAAATACCCGTAGCCATGTGGGCTCATATGGATTCTGACACGATAAGAGTGATGTTGGAACTTTCAGGAACTACCACCGTGAGTGGCTCGGGATATTTAGCAAAAATAACATTTGTGGTAAAGGGGGACGAAGGAGACGAAAGCGTATTGGATTTATCTAATGGAGAACTCGTTTGCCTTAACTTTACTGATTCTAGGACAACATCAGAGGAAATACCCGCGGAATGGATAGATGCCAAAATTAAAGTACTTACTCCTACGCACACACCAACTCCAACACCTTCTCCAACTCCGAGTCCCACATCAATACCCGTGACGACTTACGTTCCGGACAATTATCCCACGATTCAATCTGCAGTAGATAATTCCGAAGCTGGAGACACGATAATTGTAAGAGATGGAAATTACACTGAAAATGTAAAAGTGCGCAAACGTTTAATAATTCAATCCGAGAACGGTTCTGACTTGACGATTGTTCGGACTATAAAACCCAGAGAGCATGTATTTGTGGTAACTGCAAATCGTGTTAGTATAAATGGGTTTACAATAAAAGGAGTGGATGGTGATGGAATCCATCTCCATGGAGCGAATTATTGTCATATCTCCGACAATAACATATCGAACACCTACAACGGCATCTACCTGTATGATTCAAGTAACAATAAAATCGCTAAAAATAGAGTTTCAAACAACACGATAGGTATCTACTCGTTGTCTTCGAGCAACAATACGATCAGAAATAACAGTGCAGTGAACAACGATGTCGGCATATCCCTTGATTTTGCTTCGAGTAATAACATGCTCATGAATAACGATGCGGAATCAAACCTTTGGGGTATATCCTTGACATTTTTTGCGATAAATAGCACAATCTCAAACAATATTCTGTCGAACAACGGGGTTGGAATTAATTTATGGGATTCAAGCAACAATGTAATCAAAAGCAACAAAGTGTCAAATAACAGTAATGGCATCAATTTAGACCATTCAGGTAATAATACGATCATGAACAATAACGTTTCGAACAACAGTAATGGTATCAATTTATTAAATTCAAGCGACAATAGGGTCGAAAAAACAACGCTTCAAAAAAACAAAATAGGTATCAAAGTGCACCAATCAAGCAATAACACGATTAAGAGCAACAATGCCTCCGACAATGTGGATGGAATTTACATACTTCTCTCAAGTAAAAATGTAATTGAGAGCAATATTTTTGTAAATGATGGTCTTTTTGTATGGGAATCATATGACAGCAAAATAGAAAACAATACAGTAAATGAAAAGCCTCTTGTTTATCTTGAAGAAGTGTCAGATTACAGAATTGAAGATGCCGGACAAGTCATACTCGTAAAGTGTGCAAATATCTCTGCTGAAAATTTGGATTTATCCTCCACAAATGTTGGTATCGAACTATTCAATACCAGCAACAACAAAATAATAAGCAATAATGCGTGCTCGAGCAACAGGTATGGCATCTATCTGTATCTGTCGAACGATAATCAGATCAAGGACAACAATGCCTCGAACAACGAGCAGGGTATCTACCTGGATAACTCGAACAATAATACGGTCACTAGAAATACTGTGACCGCAAACAAAATTTGGGGTATCTGCTTGCTGAGTTCAGGCAGTAACAGCATATTGAAGAACAATTGCCCAAATAATAAGTGTGGCATCCACCTCGGAAAATCAAACAACAACTGCATATCGGAGAACAACTGTACGAACAACGGGGCTGGCATCTTCTGCTGGTTTTCAAGGAACAACAACTTGACAGGTAATGTCATGGTTAAGAACGGGATACATATTGGAGGGGATTCACTAAGCGATTACACGCATGAAATAGCGGAAAGCAACACCGTAAATGGAAAACCTGTTTACTACTGGAATGATGTAAAAGGGGGTAAAATTCCTGATGGCGCAGGGCAGGTCATACTCGTTAATTGTAGTAATGTCACCGTTGAGAATCAGAACTTGAACAATGCAAGCATTTGTATAGAAGTTGCTTTCTCTTCTTCTACCACTATAAAAAACAACAACAACTTAAACAACCTATTTGGCATCTATCTCAAGTATTCAAGCAACAACAGCATATCCTACAACACCTACTCAAACAACGTATTTGGCATTTATCTCGAGTATTCAAACAACAATAGCATATCCTACAACAACTGTTCTTCAAATAACAGGTATGGCAACCACTTAGGGGGTGATGGCATTCACCTCGAAGTTTCAAATAATAACATCATATCGCACAACAACTGCTCAAGCAACGTTAACAACGGCTTCAGCCTCTATTATTCAAATACCAATCTTATCTATCTTAACAACATTGTAAACAACACTGACAACGTTTATTCTTATGGATTTACCAATGTGTGGAACACTAAGGGAAAAATAACCTACACCTACAACGGAACAACATATACAAACTATCTTGGCAATTACTGGGGCGATTACAAAGGAAGCGATGCTGATGGCAATGGTATTGGTGATACTCCTTATCGCATAGATTCAGATGAGGACGGTTATCCGTTGATGGAGCCTTGGGGTAATTACTTTACACCAACAGAAAAGATTTTTTATCCTGTATTAGATGAGGTGTCAATCTCCGATTCTCCTTATGCGGGCTTTAAAGATTACCACCAAAAGAGATGATGAGGATATGCCAATTAATCAGAAAGAGGACAAAAGAGAAGTATAAGCATAGGGAGGGAGATATAGTATCTGCTCAAAAATCGGTGGATTTTTAAGCAGACAATGCAAAATGCAAAATGAAAAAAGCAAAGTGTAAAAGTCAGAGTACAATAGATGGCGATAATGATGGCGATAATGATGGCGATAATTGTCCCGGTCATAGCAAAAGGCATATTTGCAACGATTTTCGCGGTTGACATTGGGTTAATGCGGAAATTTGACCGGTTGATTAAACCTATACTTGTTCTGTATAGAAATGGCTTTGCATGATGTTGTTAAGTTTAAGAAACAAAAAGAAAGCTTTACCCAAGGAATAGTATAAT
>CAZOEM010000182.1:0-5933 GCA_964578735.1 uncultured Halobacteria archaeon
TGTTTCTTAAACTCTGCCAATGCCTCCTTCATGTCTCTGCATAGTGTATGCATGTCGGGCATCGTGAATTTTCTCAAGCGCCGGAGGCCAACAAGCTCACCCCGCTTTTCCTTTCTGAAGGAAGGCGCGAGTTCGAAAATCTTCAACGGCAGGTTCTTATACGATATACTCATATCTTTACTCATGAGGAACTGGCCGAAACAAGCGGAAAAGCGTAAGAATAAGTCCGGTTTGCCGCCTTTGCCAGCCATCGAATATTGCCTCGCGGGAAACCGCTCGAGGTAATCTTTCAGCGCTGGATGCCTCGTACTATACATTATGGGCGTCTCCACTTCAACAGCGCCGTATTCTGACACTGATTTCCGGACATAATCTTCCAATAAACCTTTTATCAACTTCCCCTTAGGATAAAAACGCATATTCCCGGGGTCCGAAGCGGGTTCGTAATCCGCAATTTCTAACCGCTTCATGAGTTCCACATGCGGTGGTATCTTGTCCACTTCTCTTCTCTTCTCGCTTTCATAGAGGAAGAATTTCTTCAAATTTGACGCTTCTTCAAATTCAAAATCAGATGTCAAGTTCCCTACTTCATCCATAAAGAAGAAATGGGATTCCGCTTTTTCTTCCGCTTCTAACGCCTTTGACTTCTCTTCCACCACTCCTTCATGGACCTTTATTTTCCGTGATAACTCGGATAACGGGTGCCCTTTACATCGCACTGTGAACGATTTATACCAACCAAATGGTGCTCTCGTTACTTCTATGCCCTGTGAAACCAAATCCGATTCTAGCCCTCGCAATATCTCTATACTCGTATCAGGCGAAGCTAGTTCAGAGCTTAAGTGTGCATAGGGATATAAAACTATTCTTTCCGCATTGACCTTGTTGAAAATAGAAATAGTTTCTTCAGATGCTTTTTCTATAACATAGTTTACATTCTGCTCATCCTCTCGTTCCACGGCAATGAAAGCGACTAATGCTTCTTCTATCCGCCCTTTCTTCTTCGTTTCTTCTAGCTCTTCGGCCACTCTCGTCTTCGCCTTCGCTTCGTATTCTATATAATCCGAATGTATGAACAGCAGTTGCAATTTTCTTTACCATTTATGTTAATATCTCTTTATCTTAAATGGCATGGAAAGAATCGAAATAAAGACGAAGGGGAATAGCGAAGTCATGGACATTACAGGGGAAGTAAAGGGTATAGTTAAAAAAAAGGGTGTCGATTCCGGAATATGTGTAATATTTACAAGACATACTACTACGGGAATTACAATAAATGAGAACGAGTCCTGCCTGAAAAGAGACATTTTAACGCTCCTGAACGAGTTAATCCCTAAAGGGGGGGGATACGCGCATGATAGAATTGATAACAATGCACATTCTCATCTCAGGTCTGTTGTGCTTGGAGCGAGTGTGACAATACCAATAGAGGGCGGTGATTTAGCTCTTGGGACATGGCAGAGTATTCTATTCATTGAATGTGACGGTCCTAGAAGGCGGGAAGCATATGTGACTGTTATTGACGGCTAATTCTTTTGTCCCAGTGTGGTAATGGATATCCTTTGGGCTTGCGGAGCCCAAAATCCGGGTTCGACTCCCGGCTGGGACGTTTATTTTTTCGCCGGCCTATCGGGGGAAGGTTGGAGGGTGAAGTTGCTGAAGCGGCGGAGAAAATTATCAGGGAAACCTGCAAAGAGGTCGATATTGAGATTATAGACATGTCTAGGAAGTTGATGTGACTTATAGGATGTGAAAACCGGAATGGAAAAATCTGAGGAAAAACATTTTTTATCTACAATCCATAAGAACCCATATTAGAAACCAAAAGATACAGAGGGCGAAAAATGAGCGAAGAAATTCGAATAGGGATTATTATATGCGACCGCTACCGTATGTGTGCCGGTGGCAAATGTCTAAGGGCGCTTAAGAACAGGGAGGGTGCATTCAGCATTTATAAGGATAAAGAAGTGAAACTGGTCGGATATACTGCGTGTGGTGGCTGTCCAGGTGGGAATATCGAATACGCTCCTGAAGAGATGAAGAAGAACGGGGCAAATGTGATACATCTTGCTACAGGACTGGTTGTTGGATATCCTCCATGCCCTCGTGTGACAGATTTTCGTAACTTTATCCAGGCAAAATATGGGCTTGATGTTGTAATAGGAACGCATCCAATCCCTCAGAACTACTATGTGATACATAAGAAACTCGGGACATGGAACTCTTCGCGATGGACTATGATCATTCAACCAACACTTGCGGATGAAAAGACCCGTTTGTTGTATGATTGATGTTAAAGGGGTGGGATAGCATAATGCTGTATTTGTTAAAGATAACTTTTTATATTTTTTACTGTACCTTTTGTAGAGTCCTGAAATTATTTCGTCAAGAAGCTTAGCTTCACCTCCTCTTATGGTGAAGCTAACGGACAAAAAGATCAAATGGGCAGTTAAGCAGGTAATAAACAAAGGTGAAAGCACAGAGGTGGTTGCAACGATATATGGTGTCTCTAGGAGAAGAATACAGCAATTGGTGAAGTAATATATGTAAACAGGGGAATATCCTATGCTTGATAAGAAAAGAAGACCAAAAACACATCTTAGCGATGATGAGACGGAGGCCGTAAGGCCTCCTCCTACCCTGCGTGGTTGGGGCTTATAAACGTAATCTTTATATCGTCTAAAATCTATTTTATTTAAGATGGCTGCTATAAAGAGGATACCGGTATCGCCAGAAATTTTGGAAGAGTTAAGTAGATTGAAAGAGCCTGAACAAACTTTTGGTGAACTAATCGCGGGGATGATAGAAAGGGAGAAAAAGTTCAGGCTTCTAAAAGATATGAAATTGATTGAAGAAACGGCAGAATTCGTGGAGATTTAGAATGGACGGCGTTCTTATAAACAGAGATGCTCAAAAATACGTGGATTCGCTTACTGAAAAGAGCAGGAGGTTAGTTAAGAAAAAGCTTGAAATGCTGAAAGACAATCCACATCCCGGAAGAGCAGACAAGAAGAAGTTGCACCTTCCAAATTACGACCTCTTCCGGATGCACGTAAGTCGAAGTTATACGATATTCTACAGAATTTACGCGGAGGAAAAGACCGTTAAGGTATTGGATATTATGACGATTGAAGAGGCACATAAGAGGTATGGAATGCTTTAAAAATGTGCATAGGGGATGCCTCGGAATTTAGAGGCTGTCCCATAATACCATAATCAAACAGTTTTACGATACTTTTATATGTTTTCAACCACATATAAACATTATGGCATTCAAAAAAAGACTCCGCAACCAAAATTGGCTATTTCACCCGACTATAGCGGACTTAATCGAAGAAGACCACATTTGTAGACTTGTAGATGATGTAGTAGAAAGTATAGACTTTGAAAGTATTGAGGAGAAATATGATGGCCCTGGCAGTCCGGCATATCATCCAAAGGTCATGATGAAACTCCTCATTCAGTCTGGCATGCATAGCACATAATTTGAAGAGAATCTGGACGATAAAAAGTCAAACTGAAGCTATCGGAGTGAATTCCACCAAAAATGGACGTATTGATCAATCATCCCTCAAAAATTTGTGTAGAAGCATTAAAGGGATATGGTCCCAAATTTTATCTTCTTTGTGCAATGGTTTAAGTATATACCAACTATAGTACTAATTAAAGTCAATTGTGGGACAGCCTCTTAAGTACGGGGTATAGTGACTTGGAGATGTAAAAATGAAGGTAAATCTTGTCGGGCGTGTCAATAATATAAAGTTGAATAAGACGAAGGTCCTCCTGCCCGTCTTTGAGGCTGTAGTGAATTCATTTGAAGCCATAGAGGATTGCAATGCCGGAAGTAGCGGCTATATAAACATAAAGGTCGAGCGGGATACTTCACAGACCCAGATTGCCGATGGCGAACACTCCGAATTTCCTATTTCTTGCTTCATAGTGGAAGACAATGGGATTGGATTCAACGATATCAACTATGACTCATTCCAGACATCGGACACGTTGTTCAAGCAATTGAGAGGGGGGAAAGGCGTTGGCAGATTTTTGTGGCTGAAGGCATTCGATAAGGTAAACATCAGTAGTGTGTTCGAGAAAAACAGCAGTTTGTTCAAGCGTGAGTTCGCTTTCTTCCTTACGGACGATGACATACCGACAGCTCAGCCAGAGAAGATTGTTAATGGCACCAGGTCAACAGTCGTTCATCTAATCGGTCTCAAGTCGGAGTACCGGGAAGATTGCCCGAAAAAGCTGAACACCATAGCTATCCGGCTGATTGAGCATTGCCTCTCCTTTTTTCTCCGGCCTGTGTGTCCACAGGTTTTACTCACTGATGGCGAGACATCCATTTGCCTCAACGAGGAATTCGATCGATACGTAAAGGAGCACTCTGTTACGGAACAATTCGAAATCAAGGGGAAACAATTTAATATCCTGCATTTGGAGGTGCAATCTGCTGAAGAAAGAGGGCACGGAATCCACTACTGCGCAAACAAACGAGATGTTACGTTCGAGCCCCTTCGCAGTAAAATACCAAACCTTTCCAAGAAAATTAAAGAAGATGATGGTAAGTCGTATTGGTACTTGGGCTATGTTTCAGGTGATTATCTCGACCAATGCGTAAACTCAACAAGAACTGATTTCGATATGACTGAGGAAAATCCGTTTGACTATCCCAATGTCATCACCAGCAACGAACTCTCATCAGCGGTTACAGAACTTGTGAAGATACATCTTGATGACCCCCTGAAGAAAGTAAACCAGGCGAAAGTGAAGAAGATAGAAAGTTTCGTCCAGAATAAAGCGATAGAATATCGTCCACTTCTGAAACACAAACCAGGCGTTCTTGAGTCTATTTCGCCAGATGTCTCCGAAGACAAGATTGAGTTGGAGCTCCACAAGCTCCAAAGTGATTTTGAAATCGAAATAAGGAAAGATGGTCAAGACATCCTATCAGGCAAACCCAAATCTGCAAAAGATCTACCAATATATAAGGAAAAACTGACTACCCACATCGAAAGAGTGAATGACATGGGAAAGTCTAAACTTGCCAGTTACATCGTACACAGACGGGTGATACTAGATATATTTGGAAACAATTTGAAGTATGATAAAGAATCAAAGTACGAGCTCGAAGAAGCAGTCCATGAAATAGTGTTTCCTCTTCGCTCTACATCTGATGATGTAGGCGCTGATCAACAGAACCTATGGCTCATTGACGAAAAACTTGCATACCATTTCTTCCTTGCATCAGAGAAGGCGCTAAAGCAGGTCGAACCTGCAAATTCCGACGGAAATAAAAAACCGGATATTATTATTTTCAACAGACCATTCGCCTTTGTCGACGAAGATGCACCTTACGGTTCAGTTGTGATTGTTGAATTCAAACGCCCGGGACGTGACGATTATAGTGACCATGACCTCGAAAGGAATCCCATTGCCCAAGTTTACAACTACATTGATCTCATACGCAAGGGTGAAGCAAAAGATAAGGATGGGCAGGAGCTTGCGACCCAGAAGAATGTACCCTTCTATGGTTATATCATCGCGGACATGACCAAAAGCCTTCGCCGGTTGGCGGGAATCGCGATGCTTACCCGAACGCCTGATAATATGGGTTACTATGGTTACAACCAGAACTACGATGCATATATAGAAATTATTTCTTATCAAAAACTAGTCGCAGACGCACAGAAAAGGAATCAAATACTATTCAGGAAACTGAACCTGCCCACCGCTTAAGTAGGCAAGACGGATAGAATATAAAGTAAAAGGGAATATGCTTAAACTAGAAGTCTTACAATTAAAAAGCCCAGTGAAACTGAAGATAAACGTGAAATACGTACTACCAGAAGACGAGCAGAAGAAACTAAAAGAGGAAGTACTTGATTTTTCTCCACTTGCCTATTTTAGCGATTTTTCAAACAACTGAATTA
>CAZOEM010000183.1:0-5926 GCA_964578735.1 uncultured Halobacteria archaeon
GTGTCTATGATAATTATCAAAATTGGTAAATTATTTACAGGGAGTTCCCTAAGCGCAGGATTATCTCAAGATAACGCCCATAGAAAAGAATAGACCTATCCGATAATCATTACAACATATCCCTCTTACCGCGGAGCCAAAAATAGCGAGTCACATGAGACACAGTCTAAAAATGTAGCGATTTATCACCGCGGAGAGCGCCGAATACGCAGAGTTTTACTCTGCCGTCACACTTTCGCTTCTTCGCCACATCCGCCTCATCAGTTCACTCGCCTTTTTTTATGTTTTGTGATCGCACAACGGGAGAGGTTTTAGAGATGCATTTTGTGGAACCCAAACAGGGTCAGAAGTCATCTTTGGGGGTGTATAGTGTGAACATTATTTCTGCAGTAGAATAAAGCAGAGTATAAAACTTTCGGAATTCGATAGCGGAATAAGAAATTCAATGCTACGAGATATTGTGCAATTACAAACTTAGCCATATGTGCCGGAATTAACAGATGCAGGCTGTAGAATGTGCCTATGGCCATTAGTTAAGATCGTCACAATCAGATATGAAAGCACAAACCACCACACTTTTTATTTAATTGTCATAACGGGTATGAACAACCATAGAGTTAGTATGGTGCCATTCCGGTGAGCATCTCAATTTTGGAAGTAAGAAAAAAACCGAAAAGCTTTTATACCGTAATCCGCTATGTATATTTAAGCTCACCTTAGGATGAGCAATATAATAAGGAGGAAAAAAAAGATATGGCAGATGAAATAGATTTATACGACGACAAAGGAAACGTGTTAGCGAAGGGCGTGCCATTAGACGCAATCAATCCGTTAAAGAACGAAGCAATAAGGAAGATAGTCAGTATGACTGTTCGGACTGGTGCGGTTGACATGGCGGGCCTGGACAAGAAGTTGAAGACAGGGGCAATCGGAGGCAGAGGCATGATAATCCGGGGCGTAGGAAGAAACATCCCGGTATTGGACAAAGCGAGTGAGATAGCGAAAGAAGTGGAAGACATGCTGCGCGTTGAGTCAGGAGATGACACGAAGGTCGAGTTGATCGCAGGCGGGAAGCGGATGTTAACGCAGGTGCCAACGGCAAGAATCCTATCCGATTACTCTGTTGGTCTAACAGCGGCAATGGGTGCGCTGACGCACGCGATAATAGACGTATGCAACGTGAGTATGTGGGATGCACCGTATGTGCATGCAGCAGTATGGGGAATGTACCCGCAGAATCCGGACCCGGGTGACGGAGCAGTAAAGATGCTCGTGGACGTGCCGATAAAGAACGAGGGGCCTGGCTTTGTGCTGAGGAACATACCAGTGAACCACTTAGCAGCGACCGTACGGAAGAGAGCGCTGCAAGGTGCGGCATTAACCATGATCTTAGAAGAGGCAGCGCAATATGAGATGGGTAACTGCATGGGACCCCATGCTCGTGGGCATCTTCTGGACCTGGCGTATGAGGGACTGAATGCGAACAATATAGTGCACGACCTGGTAAAGGAGAACGGAAAGACAGGCACATTAGGCGACGTTGTGTATAGCCTGGTGGACAGAGCAAAAGCGGACGGCGTGATAAAAGCGAAGAAGAAGATGGGGTCCGGGTACACGGTTTATGAGGCAGATGACCCACAGTTGTGGAATGCATATGCATCAGCGGGAATGCTTGCTGCTGTATGTGTGAATTGCGCATCTATGCGTGCAGGTCAGCCAGTACCGTCGAACATCATGCATTACAATGTGATTCTGGAGCATGAGACCGCTATGCCAGGAGTAGATCATGGAATGGCACAGGGTACTTCAGTCTCGAGTTCGTTCTTCTCGCACTCGATCTACGGAGGCGGAGGGCCAGGAGTGTTCTACGGGAACCATATCGTGACGAGGCATGCTAAGGGTCAGTTCATACCGTGCTTCTGTGCTGCGATGTGCATAGATGCGGACACAATGTACTTCTCGCCGGCGAGGACGTCAGCATTGTACGGAGAGGTGCTGGGAGCGATACCGGAGTTTGCAGAGCCAATGAAAGCGGTTGCAGGAGCCGTATAAGGAGGAAAGAAGAAAATGGCAAAACAACAATATATGCAGGGTAAATCCCATATAGCGGATAACAGAAGAAACTACCTGAACCCGGAGTATAAATTAGAGAAGCTAAGAGACATAGCGGAAGAGGACATTGTAAGGTTGCTTGCACACCGTGCTCCGGGAGAGGAGTACAAGAGCATTCATCCACCACTGGAAGAGATGGAAGAGCCGGATTGCGCGGTTCGGCAGATGGTAACGCCCACAGAGGGTGCAGCGGCAGGAGATCGAATAAGGTACGTGCAGTTCACCGATTCGATGTTCTTCGCACCGATAACGCCTTATCTACGTGCGCAGACAGCGTATACCAGGTATAAGGGAGTAGACCCTGGTGTGTTATCAGGTAGAACAATCATTGAGGGGCGAGAGAGAGACATAGAGAAGCTAGCAAAAGAGCAGATTGATTCTGAGTGGTACGATACGGCAAGGACAGGACTGAGAGGCAGGACAGTGCACGGGCATGCGGTTCGATTGGATGCGGACGGTATGATGTTCGATGCTCTGCGGAGATGGTCTGTAGATGAGCGCACAAAAGAAGTTACTTATGTGAAGGACATGATCGGCGGTGCGATGGATAAAGAGGTAGTATTAGGCAAGCCACTGCCAGAAGCAGACCTGTTGAAGAAGACGACTATGTACAGGAACGCGCAAGGCGGAGTATGGCAAGAAGAAGATGACCCCGAGTCAATGGACGTATGCGCAGAGATACACTGGAAGAGAACGGTAGGTGGATTCCAGCCCTGGAAGAAAATATCAGAGATAAAAGGTGGAAAGAAAGACATAGGTGTGAAGAACCTGAAATTATTCGTACCGAGAGGAGGTGTAGAGTAAAATGCCATATGGAGATATACAGCATAGCTTCATGAAAGCTATGTCAGATAAGTTCGCAGAGAAGCCAGAGAGTGTCAATACAAAGTTCTACGTGTATGGTGGTATAGCGCAGAAAGGAGGGATGAGGAAGCGAGAGTTCATAGCAGAGGCAAAGAAGATCGTAGATAGCAGATTAAACAGTACGCCAGCGTACAATCCGGATGTAGGGATGCCGCAAGGGCAGAGATTCTTGATGCCTTACATGATGAACCACACGGACATCATGGTGAATGCGGACGATCTGCACTGGATAAACAATGCAGCAATGCAGCAGTGCTGGGACGACATGAAGAGAGGTATAGTCTTAGGTCTCGATGATGCGCACGGCCTGTTAGAGGCGAGATTGGGTAAGGAAGTTACGCCCGATACAATAAGCCACTACCTGGAAGTTTTGAACCACGCATTACCTGGTGGTGCGGTCATTCAGGAGCACATGGTGGAGACGAAGCCGATGCTCGTAAATGACAGTTACGCAAAGGTATTCACCGGTGACGACGACCTTGCAGATGCGATAGACAGGCGGTTCCTGTTAGACATAAACAAGGAGTTCGCAGCAGGCTACACGAAACCAGGCGAGCAGGCGGACCAGTTGAAAGATGCAATCGGGAAGAAGATATGGCAGGTTCTATGGATGCCGACTGTCGTAGGCAGAATGACCGATGGTGGAACGATGTTCAGATGGGTAGGCATGCAGGTCGGAATGACAATGATAAGTGCATACAAGATGTGCGCGGGAGAATCAGCAACGGGTGAGTTCGCGTACTACGCGAAGCATGCCGCAGTGGTTCAGTTGTCAAATTTCATGCCGGTAAAGAGAGCAAGGTCCCAGAATGAGGTTTCCGGTATGCCATTAGGTATAAATGCCGACAGTACGAGATCACCCGCATTGTTCCCGAACGATCCGATAAGGGCTGAACTGGAGAGCATCGCAGTTGCTGCTATGGTCTATGACCAGTTGTGGTTCGGAACATACATGTCGGGAGGTGTAGGATTCACTCAGTACGCATCTGCGACATACACGGACAATATCCTGGAGGACTTCTGCTACAAGGGATGTGAGATAGGACTGGATTACGCAAATGGCGATATGGCGTCAATAAAGGGCGACAAGCTCAACATGGACGTCCTGGAAGAGATAATAAGGGCAGAGAACGATTATGCACTGACGCAATACGAAGCGTACCCAACAGTTGCGGAGTCCCACTTCGGTGGATCGGTGAGGGCATGCTGTGCAGCAGCGGGAGTTGGTAGTGCCGTTGCATGTGCAACAGGACTTGCACAGCCGACATTAAGTGGATGGTCGCTATCTATGCTGGGTCACTACGAGCGTATAGGCAGACTGGGATTCTACGGATACGATCTGCAAGACCAGTGTACGGCATGTGGTTCGTATTCATACCAGAGCGATGAGGGCATGCCATTCGAGATGAGAGGCGTAAACTATCCGAACTACGCGATGAACGTCGGCCATCAGAGTGCATACGGTGGCCTGGTTGCAGGTGCACACGTTGCGAACAAGGACGCATGGGTACTGTCACCACTGTGGAAGGTAGCTTTCGCAGACCGTGACTTGCCATTCGACCGTGGATACGTAACCAGGGAGTATGGACTGGGAGCAAACAGGGAATTCTGCAAGGTTGCAGGAGAGAGAGACCTGATTGTCGCTGGGTATTACGGCAGAGAACCTGGTGCAAAGTATTAAATCGAGCGAGTAAACGAACAAACAAGAAAGGAAGCGCGAGGGGGAATGATTTTTCCTCCTTCTTTATTTATTTTTTCTTTATTATCCTATTTGAAACTTAACAGAAGGACATGGAATTTGTTGTATATAACGTATAATTACTACATATTCAATTTATTTTCTTGTGGAAATCTGTGTAATCGGGTGGTTCTATAAAAAGGAGCTAAACAAATATCTATTATTTATCTATGTATTATGTATTTTATCTACTTGTTGTGTAGAAATTGGAAGCTTTAAGAGGAAAAAGAGGGAAGAAAAGATGAATGTTAAGGCTGTTATGAGCAGTCCGGTAATCACGGAGGATGAAGATACTTCTGTTGTTATAATAGCGAGGGACATGGAACTGTCGGAGATAGGGAGTGTGGTAATAACAAGAGGAGATAAACCTGTTGGGATTGTTACGGACCGAGATATAACAATAAAAATTCGTGCTAAGATGGATACACCAGGCGAAGTAAAGGCAAAAGGTATAATGGTCTCGCCTTTGATTACTATCGGGCCAGAGGCACCGGTGGAAAAGGCATGTGAGCTCCTGGCTGAGAATGACATAAGACGACTACCGGTGATGGAAAATGATAAGCTCGTGGGTATTATAAGCGTTAGAAATATATTGACCGGTGCACCGGAGTATGTGCAAAGATTCTATCCCGTGGAAGACGAACTGGTATCGGAGCGATTGGAGGTTGGGGATGTGATGACCCTGGAAGTAATCACGGAGGATGAAGACACTATTGTCTCTAAAATAGCAAAAGACATGGATGAATCAGGGATAGGGGGCGTAGTGATAATGAGGGGAGGTGAGCCTGTAGGCATGGTTACTGATAGTGACATAGCATCAAAAGTCATAATGAAAGATAAAAAGGCGAGCGAAATAAAAGCGAAGGAAATTATGTGCTCGCCTTTGAGCACCATAGGGCCTGACGCACCACTGGAGAAGGCATGCGGGATCATAGCGGCGAAAAAGATAAGGAGAATGCCGGTGATGGATGAAGATAAGCTTGTGGGTATCATAAGCGTTAGAAATATATTGACAAGATCACCCGAGTATGTACACGAATTCTATCCGGGGGAATGAGGGGATAGAAGAGAGAGCAAAAAGGAAAACATATCAATTTTTGAACAATCTGAGAACACTGCGACAAGGAGATATGGACACATGGCTTTTGTTTAGCTCCTTTTTAAATCCGCGTCCTAAATTAAATTTATAGGTAGAAGCTATACCCTATATAC
>CAZOEM010000184.1:0-5926 GCA_964578735.1 uncultured Halobacteria archaeon
ATCATTGGAAAATGATACTGTTCTGGTAAATTAATATTCGTGAGTTCCCTAACATTCAGCGCGGCTATTTTCACCTCTTCTGTTGCTGGAACAGCTATCATGTTCCAACCCTTGGACAAGCAGAGTTCAAATGGCATTTCCACTGCTCGCCCGCTCAGATTCAAACTCGCTTGCTCTTCCGTCTCAATTAAATATGCTTTCCCCGGCTCAATCGCCGTTAATGTAGACGCTTCTGTATTATTCTTAAGGAGATATAACCAGCTCTTAGTTGCAGGATCAAAATAGAAGACCGCCGAATACGGTACATCCTCCAAAACCTGCTCCACATCTGCATCATAAAGCGCTATGGGACTTGAGAACGTGCTCCAACCCGCTGTCAGGTTCAACTCCCAGCATATCTTAGGCACGAAAACATAACTGATTTTAAATTCTCGTGCCTCATTTAGCTTTGGCATTGGGTCCATTACAGGGAATCGAACCACCTTCGTGTTTCCTGTAATATCTTCGCCATGCCAAACAATTCCGTTCATCCCTCTAACTACTACATCCTCCGCTTCTATCGGCAACTCAAGCTCGCCTACCAATGATGGCCATGCACGCTCATTTACTTTCCCAGCCACTACTGGCTGCTCATACCAATAGGTCCACTTAGTTGCAGATTCATCAAGTGGTGTTATCGCCATTGTAACTACATACGCATTATCATTCTCACAGTCGCGTGAGATTATCGCCTCAGTTATTGGCTTCTCTGGTATCTTAGGCAGTAATGGCTTAAACATGGGATCACCTAATAAAATAAACTGCTCTGAAGTTTCATTTATCATTCCCGTTATTTCTTCCTCCCATCCCGGATACTCATTGAGCATATCCTCCGAATATCCCAGCTTTAATCGATAGAGATTTTTTGCATGCGTTAATGCTTCTCCTACCGACATATTACCATAAATCAAGCTTTGATAGAATGCCTTACTGAAATCCTCTGATATAAATATCCATGAAAGCGAGTTTGCGCCGATGTAATTCACACTACCCGCTTCTAAGAATGACATTGCAATTGAACTATCCAAATCAAGTGGCTCGTAGAAGAGCTCATTACTCAACGGATCATAATAACGGCCACCTTTTAACCTCCCGGAAAGGCATGTGTAGGCGTGCGTTGTTTGTGGTGCCAATCGAAGCATTTTCACATCTGTCGCATCTAAATACTGTTCCAACCAGGCCCACTCATTCAATCCCCAAACAGACTCCGAACCATGATGTAAGAAGAACACGATGTTCTTTCCATTGTTCATCTCCATCATTACTTCCGGACAATTTGCCTTCTCATAGGCCTCAAAATCTACGGATAAGCCCGCATCTTCCAGATATTTGTTGATGTCTCCTGCTGTGGGTGTTTGTGGCGATGCTAAAGAGGGATTGGTAATAACTAAAGCTTTCGATTTCCAATCCCCTTTCTCGGCTATATCTTCGTATGCAAGCGTTCTTGCCGTTACGGCTGATGCGTCATATATATCCAAGCCAATTATTCGACCGGTGGACACTTCATTGAAATCATCACTATCTAATTGGATATTGTAATCGCGATATATGTCAAATCCCATAAGTGTCAAAATGGGATTATTTGGGCTATTTAAATAGCCTTCTTGAGCGAGCGGTGTGAGTTTCTCTTGGATTCTCGGGTCATTCAGCGCATCAATAAAGTATTGAGGTAAATAATCCTCTACCTGGCTGTAGTTATCATATGTGTCTGTGAGATTCTGCACAAGTCCCGTATCAACAAACGGAACCGATCCAGTACCACCAACAACTATTAGATAGTTCGGCTCAATTTTATAATCCAAAACGGTTTCTTTAAGTGTTTCTTCCGCCTCTAGTGGTATAATCTCCTCCGGGTTCTTGTTTATATCTATAACTGGTGCTTTCCTCGCCGCTGCGATCTGAGCAGCGGTTAAAGAGAGCTTAGGGGTTTTTGTATACGCAAATGCAGTGGTATTAATAGGCGGAAAAATAGTTGTCACATTTATCTCGTAGGTTGGCGTGTAACAGCAATCGCTGCCATTGCAGCAGTGTATTTCAAATCCCCAGGTTCCTGATTTTGTTAAATCTATCTCTTCCTTACATCTCCCGGGACCGCCTTCTAACTGCTCCGTACATTCACTGCCCGAATGGGGTGGGTAATATTCAACGTACGTGCCAGATGTATTCAAGGTGACATCCCAGATTATCAAAGCTGTGGTTCCCGCTGTGGCATTGACAGGATAAGATATGTTCCTAACATAGTTACAATAAGGTGGTTCTGCTATTATCGCTCTCTCCTCCTCGGGCAGAAATTCCTCAATCCCGTCAAAATTTATACTGATTCCTTCGTCTATACTCTTTTCCTCGCCGGAATCCATTGCAAAATCCAATACCCCTTCAATAGTAAGCGTTGCCACCTCATTTGGCTGCAAATCACCTATGTCCCAGGTGATGTCTGTTCGTGCAAATCCAACCCCCCCTAGCTCTTCTATCTCTTCCTGTAAGGCTTGCGCATCATAAGAATCCAGGGTTACTTTTGAGTGGTCATCAGTAATAGGTGTAATTGGTGCCACTACAAATGCAAGCAATACAACGATTAAAGCGATGGTGACTCTCCCTCTACCACCCTTCTTTCTCGTTAGTGTATATGCTATCAAGAGTATCAAAATCGCGAACACAACTCCGAACCCCGGTATCCTCATTGTCCTATTTACGGTCCCGACAGTGGCGATGGCCGATTTCACGGTCCTTCTCGGTAGTAAGGTATCACAAATGATAATGTTTTCAACCACATCATCGCCCATGTTTTTTACATTTACTGTAATATAATATGAGGTGCCTTCTTGATCGCAAGGAACTTCCGCCGGGAATAATTCGGTGCTCACGAGAATATCACCTATCTCATTCTCAAATTTAATGGTCTTCTGCTTTGGTGATGTCAATTCAAAATCCCTCGTATTGGTGAACACCACCGCATTAACCTCTTCCCCATTCTTCGCCATCTCCCTTATCAGCATTTCATTTGCATCGCCCTGCAAAACCGAGATATTCATCGCTTCCAAATCACTTATCAGCTCTGGGCTCACAGTTCCAACGACGATTACCTCGTTTGTATCCAATATATTCAGGGCATCAATAGTTGAATTGGGAATCACCGCATTCACATACAATATCGGATAGCCCAAATAAGAAGCCAAAGGCGCAGCTTCTACCGCACTGTGATAATCCCTAGTGTTTAATAGCACCACGCCTTGAGACGGATTCCAACAGGAGGCGATCCTCGCTGCGGTATCAAAGATGTCCGTGCCGCAAATCCTCGATGCTTCTAAATCCACTGGCAACGTTACATCTGCATCACCAATTATCGTGACGTGCTCCGGAGAATACTGTGATAAGAACCATGCTGTGGAGTGCGGCATGGTTTTCAGCTCTAACCAGATAGGAGTGTATGCTATGTCATAATCAAGAACAACACCGGTCGCACCGGCATCCTTAGCCTCTTCCATATTCTTTATTGCCCCCTCTACATTCGGTACAGATATTGTATCCTCCATGTCTGCTTCACGCCAGAACATGTATATAGCTGCTTCTTTGCCAATATCTTGTGATAGAATACGAATATCCCTTGTTCCTATGGGGTCTATAAGCATGAGCTCTACATGGCTTGCAATCTCTTCACGATCATAACCCGCGGGATAATAATCCGTAAGAGGATTTTGCATTCTTGCACCTATCGTTATCTCAGGATATATTTTCTTTACGTGTTTGGAGAAGGATACAAGAAAGTCGGTGACCATACTAGCTCGCCATGCGAACCATTTTTGTGTGTTCGAGCTATATCTACTGGTAAGATCAACTTTTCCGGGGTCTATTCCCGTGTCATTCCAAAATCCTCTCTTACACAGATCGCAAAAACAGTAATCGCACCCAGCATAGCCAAAATCAGCTAAAACTACGCCGTCTAGATCATATTTTAGAACTTCTTCTGCCAAATTCAATAGGTATTCTTTATATTCATCATTCAAAGGGCAAACCCATTCTTCGGATATTTTATCTTCATTGTCCACCTGGCACCATTCCGGGTGATTCCCAACGGTTATGGGATCGCGGAAACAAGATAATGCTGCAAATACTCTTAAACCTTCTTCATGCGCTTTTTCTATGAACACTTTTGTGACATTTATATCCTGGCCAATAGCGTCTTCTTCCGCCACTTCGCCTGGGAAATAAACAAATCCGTTATCGTCTTTGACATTTATAATTACTGTGCTTACATTGCCGGACCTCAATTTATTTATAATTGGCGGAACACCATATTTGACCATATCTGCATTTTCTAGCCAGCTATATCGCTCGCCTGTGTCCACACCGGTAGGCACTAACAATAATGGTCGCGATATATTTTCGGCTTGTGAGATTGCCAAAGGAGTAGCGGCGATTACATCTTGCCAGTTCCGTGTCCCCACTAAAATGACATCCATATCGCCCACCGTAGAAGAAGCTGTTACCGTTTGTACCGCAACTAATGCAACACAAAGGATTAAAATCAATGCTATTGTCCCTTTAATAAAGCTTTCTTTTTGAAAGAAAGGTTTTTTATGGGGTGATTTCTGTAGCATTTGTGTCATTAACTGCCTCCTCCATCTTTTTGGTAATAAACGTGATAGCTCTAACAGAATCAGCCTTTGTAGCATTTGCGCATGACCGCCCAGTTATTTCAACCGACAAATTCGTACCCGGCATGGTTCCCGTAACGTTTAACAACAGATAATCTTCCTCACCCGCATTTAGTATCCTATCACATGGAAAATCACTAACCTCTTCTTCCTGAAGATAGAGCTTTACATCCCAACCTTCACCCTCTTCAAATTCAGGCTCTTCTATCTGCATCACGTCAAGCACTATACCGGTATTTTTTACTGTTAGCTCGAAGCTTGCCGTCTCGTTGCTCGTTACGTTCTTTGTCATGACATCTTCTTCGCCATCTATACGCAAATCTATCCCGAATAGCTCTAAGACTTTGGGCGCCACAGAGATAAGAATATCGACTTTTTTAGGCATTGGAGGAGGAAAACCTTCAGACGGGAAAAAGAAATAAGAATAGGTCGTATAGTTTCCCAGCTCTTGATCCTTTGGGACCGACACATTTATCTCGAAAGTGCCCTCACCATCTACTTCAATTTCATCAATCCGCTCGGGTTCGATAGACACCATCTCTGCGCCATCTCCGGCAACAGGAGTATGCGAGATATTATAGGCGGGCGAATCCAGAGGATTTACAACGGTTAAATTTTTACTATCTGATTCACCTGGTGAAAGATCAAACTCTACAGTGTAAAACACGGAGGATACAGCCGTTACGGTTGCGAAGATGAATAAGCACAATATTAGGATTCCAAATACAGTGACAAAATACCTTTTTTGCTTGCTCATTACCTGAACAGATAGACCGTTCCCCCCTACATGACAATAAAACGCAAGAAAAAACATGGACGAGTATATCTCGAAGAATATAAATCTATTCGCATAGACGGAAAGGTCAAAAGTATCTATGTGAAGAGTCTAGGACCAGAAAACCCCGTATCCCGGGTACAACGAGCAAAACCAAAGGTCCTTGATCGGTTGGAACACGAATCATCATACAGAGCGGGAGATGTCACCCTCCTATTGGAACTTGCATATCAGCTTGATTTTATCGATATTATCGATAGCATCTGCTGTGGAAAAACGGGGGTCGAAGGTCCATCACCGGGTAAGTTTCTCACTGTTTGGGCTATAAATCGAGTTTTGGACCCAATAAGTGCCACCAAGCTCGAAAAATGGATTCCCACGACGGACATACCCCGACTGATGGGCCTCAGCCCGTCTGACTTTACAAAGGCAGCTTTCCTAACGGCATTAGACTTTG
>CAZOEM010000185.1:0-5918 GCA_964578735.1 uncultured Halobacteria archaeon
TGATTGATTGTTCTTCATCCTGTCAATTAATTAACCCAATTTAAAGGGGGAAGCACCAAAAGATGTTTGGTAAAGCCGTGGAAATCAAGGTTGTAGAATTCCACGTTATCAAGCTCCGCTTTGTAAGCAATGCTAAACCGCTCCTTTGTCCGCTGCCTCTTTTATTCGCTATTGGCTATTCCCTTTATACCCTCAGGACAGCATCTCCATTGCCTCTTCCGCCGAAATGCCCTCATGCACCACTTTACATATTGCTCTTGTCATATCTGCAGGATTCGGATGCTGAAATACGTTCCTACCTATTGAAACGCCAGCGGCACCCGCAGCAACGGCATCTTCTACCGTCTTCAGTAATTCCGCATCGGTATTCACCTTTGGCCCACCGGCTATTATCACCGGCACCGGACAACTGTGTACCACATCCTTGAAGGTGTCACGATCGCCGGTATAATTCGTTTTTATGACGTCCGCACCCAGTTCAGCACCCACACGAGCCACATGCTTTACCATTTCCACTGCATGCTCACTTTTCACTTTCTTCCCCCTTGGATACATCATCGCCAAAAGGGGCATGCCCCATTCCTCACATACCCTTGCCGTCTCGCCAAGATCCTCAAGCATATCCGCTTCGCTTTCCGCACCCACATTCACGTGCATTGATACTGCATCAGCACCTAATCTCATCGCTTCTTCTACCGTAGCGACTATAACTTTGTTTAATGAGTCAGGACCTAACGAAGTGCTCGCAGATAGGTGTATTATCAGCCCTATATCCTTGCCATACCCACGATGCCCTGCTATAACAATGCCCTTGTGCACGAGGACTGCATTTGCGCCCCCTTCTGCTATTGCATTCACTGCGACCTTCATGTCCGTCAACCCATATATTGGACCTGATGACACACCATGATCCATGGGAACAATAACACTTCGCCCACTCTTACGATCCACAATCCTTTCTGTTCTTATCCGCTTCCCTATGCCCATCCTTTCCATCCGTTCCCCAATACTTGTCATCTTCCGCTCTTTCCCCCTTTACATTCTTCTTTTCTTAATAATTTATTATATTAAGTTACACCAATCTCAAAGTCTCTAAATTCATTGGCGCTGTCGTCTCTATATTAAGTTTCTTGTGTATTCCACTTGCTAATGCGATACATTTGTTACTCTCGCCATGCATGCACATCACTTTAGATGGTAGCGGTCGTATCCGCTTCACGTATTCCAGCAATTGATTGCGATCAGAATGCCCGGAAAAGCCATCTATCGTCGCCGTCCCCATCTTCATCTTTATATTCACCATCTTACCATCGGCTGAAAGCTGTATCTCATTCCACCCTTTCTGTATCCGCCTTCCAAGCGTCCCTTCTGCCTGGTATCCAACAAAGATAAGCGTATTCCGTTCATCACTTGCAAGCCCTTTCAGGTACTCAAGCACGGGACCGCCGTTTAGCATACCAGAGGTAGAAAGTATGATGGATGACTCCGCCCCCTCTATTATCTCCCGCCTTTTCTCTGCATCGTCCACTTGTACAAAAATATCGGATAAGAACGGATTCTCGCCCTGATATATAGTATTTTTTAGATTCTTGTTGAGATACTCAGGATACGCAGAATGTATCGCAGTCGCTTCCCAGATCATGCCATCTAGGTATACTGGCACCTCTAACTGCATACCTTCCAGGGCTATCATTACCTCCTGCGAACGACCAACAGCAAAAGCAGGTATTATCACTTTCCCACCCTGTTTTAACGTTTGCTCTATCACTTCCTTCAAATTCCTTTCCGCTTCACGCCTAGACGGCTGGAAATCGTGCATCCCACCGTATGTGGACTCCATCACCAGTGCTTCAAGTCGAGTGAAACTATTAAACGCAGGATCGAAAAGAAAAGTCCGCTCATACTTCATGTCTCCGGTAAATGCAACGTTATAAAGTCCGTTACCGGCGTGGAAGTACGCGATCGAAGAGCCTAATATATGCCCCGCGTTGTAAAGTGTGAGTTTTACATCAGGTGCTATGTCCGTTACATCCCCGTACTTCAATGGGATTGTATGTCTTATTGCATCTCGTATCAAGGCTGATTTATACGGCATCTTCTTTCCTTCTCTTGCTGATACCTCAAGGTAATCAAGCAGCAAAAGTGCCATAAGGTCTCTTGTTGGCTGTGTTAGGTATATAGGACCGTCATACCCATATAAGTACAAAAGGGGTACTAAACCTGAATGGTCCAGATGTGCATGCGTTATCACTACCGCATCTATATTACTTATCGGTGTCACTTCGGGAACATAGAGGTAAGGCATCCCCTCTGAGCCCACACTCACCCCGCAATCTATTAATATCCGCGTTTCGGGCGTAGAGAGCATAAATGCATTTCGCCCTACTTCTCGGCATCCGCCCAGTGTAGTTATTCGTAGCCATTCATCCTCTATTAGCTTCTCACTGTATATCCGGCGTCCCACTTTTTTTAAAAAGTTCTTTCGGAAATCGCTCTCTTCCCTTAAATACCGCCGTATATTTCTTATTACTGAAGATTGTATAGGTGGTGCTCGGATAACATTAGGGCGCCATCCAATCTCCTTTGCGACTTCTCTAAGTGTTGCCCCATGCGTGCCTATCACCAACCCTGGCTTTTCCGCTTCTATTATCACCTCTGCCTTGTCCATATCGAAATAAATATCCTTTATACCACCTTCTTTGGGTATAATATCGTAAATAACCTTGGATGCCTTCTCCGGTTCCATTAGTATATTACTACTTGGTCTGACTGAAATCCGCTTCTTCAACTCCTTCGCCAATGTTCTAACCATGGCGCCATCATCAGCGAACTTCAGCGTGTCTTCTGTGTATATGACTAGTTCCGGTCCCTCAAATTCCACGCCGGAAATACTCACGTCATCCTGTAATATCTCTTTTATTCGCTTCTTTAATTCTGAAAGCTTTCCTTCTGCTGACATTGCTACCCCTATCTTTATCTTAATTCCATAGCCTAGAACGACTACTTTTAGCTCCTATAGCCTCTTGGCCTAATAAAAGCTTCAAGAACAAAACTATCTACGATTACGAAGACGTCCTTATTCCCTTTATCTTTTCTTCGCTTAGCCGCTCATACTTCTTCTTTGTCATCGTCACAACTTCTATCCCCTCTCCCGAGGCGCTATCTCTCTTCATCGCAGAGTACAGTGCCTGTATCGCAAGCGCTGTCCCTTTCTCCAACGAAACCTCCGGTGAATATCTGTCTTCCAGCACACCGTATGCAATAGGAGAACCTGAGCCAGTAGCTGCAATTTCACGCTCCTCTGTATTACCACCAAACGGGTCTATTGTATATAAGTGCGCCCCGTTTCTGTCTATACCTCCTATAAGGAGTTGTACAATATACGGATAGTACCTCTGCCCGTTCATCACATTGGATAATAGCGTTGAGATTCCTCTTACTGTCATAGGTTCATCTCTCCTTATCTTATATAGCTCCAATTCTACCGTCATTATCCTAACCAGTGCCTGCGCATCGCCCACTATCCCTGCTGTTGTCATTCCTATGCGGTCATCTACCTGATATATCTTCTTTGCTGTTTTAGAAGCAATAAATGAACCCATTGTCGCACGCCTCTCACTCGCCAATACTACACCTTCACCACATATCAAGCCGATAGTAGTTGTTCCCTTCTTTACCTGATCCATTATATCCATTATTTATATACCCCCATGCGTTGTCGTTAACTTTACGTGTTTTACCCCTCGGAGACTCATTATATCTTCCGCTAACGTCTTTATCTTCTTCGCATCCCCCTTCATCACTACGATTTCAAAGCAATTCTCTTCGTCCAAATGGATATGAGTCGACGTTCTTATCATGCCTAGGTAACGATGCTGCACATCCGTTAGCTCATCACCCAATCCTCTTTGACTGTGGTCGTAGATATAGGTTATGGTCCCTATTTCCTCCCCCGTTTCGCGCTCCATCCACTCATATTCTATTATGTATGCTCGAATAGAATCTCTTATCCCTTCGGACCTTGAGGAATATCCTCGCCCCCTAATTATCGTGTCGAACTTATTCAACAGATTGGATGGCAGTGATACCCCTATCCGAGTCAATCCACGTTCTTCTTCCATTTTTCTACCTCTATCAATTTCGATATATGCTTTATTATCGCCCCAGCCTTACAAAAGGCATTAGAATCATGCGCTTTTATGCGGATAACTTTCGTGTTGAAGCCCCTTTCCCTAAGCCCCTGCTCCAGCACCGCTTCATCAAAAGCTTGGTCATATCCTATTGCTATTATGTCCGGCTTTATACTATATAAAGGTGCATACATATCTTCTTCGCTACCCAACATCGCTTTATCTACCACCTTTAAAGCAGATACCATCTTCAACCGTTGTTCCTCAGATATAATCGGCATTCTCTTTCGCTTTCTCACGTTTGCATCTCTTCCAACGATTACAAAAAGCTCATCTCCTAACTTCTTCGCTTCCTCCAAATAGAGTAAATGTCCCGGATGGAGTAGTTCAAATGTCCCTGTTGCTAAAACTCGTACCATTCTTCGCCCACTTCTAACGCCGTTGTATCTCGCTCCACTATTTCTAGTTTTCTCTCCTCCCCCCTTGAATTATAACATCTCCAACAGTGCTCTTCATAAGGGTAAAAGGAGATGATATGACATTCACCTGTTTTAGAAAACATAAAAAGGTCTTGTTCTGACGGTTTCATAACTGTCAGGTGCGGATGACTATGAACCGACCCTATGTAGCTAAGACCCATTGGTAGCATATCCAGGCGTATAATTGCATTCTCGTCAGATGAAATAGTGCCAGGAAGGAATAAAACGTCAGTTATGAGATCATCATCGGCGCACAACAGCCCGATAAATTCTTTCGGATGATTATATTTGCTTACTTCCATGATAAAATCCAGGACATCTTTCGCTATGCTTGCAATTATTCGTTTTTTATGCATCTTTTCACCTTACCTAAAAAGCATTGGTTTTTAAAGTTCCTTTGTTTAATGATAATGATTCTAAGAGAGTTCAAAGATAAACGATCCTTCGGTTTTAACTTCATTGGGCATAGGTAAAGACCCGAATTTCGCTCTTAATATCAAATCGGCTACGCTATAATTTAATACTTTCGCTATACCTACAATGGATGTTGTAGGTCTAGGATTTACCTCTACCACATGGGCACGCCCATCATCACCCAATATGAAATCTATTCCCACATATCCCTTGCAGTGAAGCAGGGTCACCACCCTGTCACTCATGCGCATTATCTCCGCTTCTTGCTCTATTGAATAAGGCACTAATCCACCGCCATATCGTAGTCTTTCGCCATCAACTCTTATAAATTGCTTGTTTACCGTCAGAGGCAGCACAGAAGATTTACCGACTATTACACTGCTGCTTATATCATCACCCTTTATAAATTCCGTTATAATATGGTCGGGCGTGGGGCATATATCTTTGCCCTTCTGTATGAAGACGTTTTCCGATGCACATCCATATCTTGGTTTCTTCACGTATCTTTGCTCACTCGCCACTTCTTCCTTTGACACAATTCTCGGCACCGGTATCCCCCCCTCGCGTAATATCTTTATTGTCCGCTTCTTGTCGGCACATATCTTGACAGAATCAGAAGGGCAGCCTAAATTGACAGTATTCAATTCTACGAGCTTTGTAAACTCACATAGCATATCGTCCGGGGCGATAACGACGCCTGCATCACTTTCCTTTGATAGCTTATCCACAGCCTCTCCGAAATCAGTTACGGCCTCGGGATAGACAACATCATGGCCTAACTCATAAAAGCCACTTTTTAGCGTTGTTAGCATCGCTCTCCCTTCCGCTACTAATTTACCCCTGCCTTTACCAACGGCATACTCTGCTACCATTATCTTCATTTACTTTATTTTCA
>CAZOEM010000186.1:0-5917 GCA_964578735.1 uncultured Halobacteria archaeon
ACAGGATTCCCTTTAAGAGTTGCTCGCCATTTATTTTTTTTATCCTCAAGCTTTACCCCGGTAAACCAGTCTAATGATGCAGCATTAAAAGGCTTCTGAGCCTGAGCGGTGATATTCATGAGTTTTGTTGACAAGTTTGGATAAGTTTCGGTACAGAATAATATTTGCCCACCAGACTCAAAATTAAGGCCTGTATCTGGGAAAGGACGGTTGGTTTTTAGCCGTAAAGTTGTGGTAATTCTTCCCGAAACTCTGTCAAGTTCTTCAATACAAATACGCAGCCATGTTCGGATGGAAGATTGCTGGGGTGAAAGAGGGTCTCCACCTTCGCGAGGTTCAATATCTGGTAAACTACCATCCCATCCAGCAAGTTCACCAAGCACAAACTCAATGAGAGCGTTTGCCATTTCAATATTATCATCTTGTGCAGGCTCCAGAAGCCGCAAGGTACGCTTTTCTAGCTTGCTTTTCCCGAAGTTCAGTAGTGCCCATCTAATCAAATTATCTGAAGGAGGGTTAGTCGGGTCGAGTTCTCCTTCATCAAATATCAGAGGTAAGTATTTCCGTTCATTCTCAGACATGAGAGTTTGCGATAATGGGCGCCCGACGTGAACCCAGCCACCACGAATACGTTCGGTGAAGCGACCCAATTCTTCATGCTTGTCTTCTGTACTCCACTTTTCCAGGTCTTTCCACAGTTCTGCCATCTCTTAGAAGTGTTGCGGTGTACCAGATCTACCGTGTTCATCTAATAATTTCCAGAATCGGGGATAGTAAGCCTTAGAATCAAAATCTCCACCTATAGTTGCCGCTAAGGAAAAAAATGCCAAATACGCTATGTACGGGGGGTATTCCAGTTGTTGATTATCCCTCCAATTGACATATGATTGCAAAGCTTTTTTACATATATCTCCCTCTTCCACCCAAAAGGGACCTGTCTTAATGCACCGGATAAAATCTTCGACACCTACATCTGCCTCTGATTCAAGCTGGTTTATAATGTCTTCATTGACGTATATCAGTACCTCCCGTCCAGCCATTTCTTCATTGAAAAACTTACGGGCTATGAGATTGTTCCATTCTAGATAGTTCATATTTTGCTATCCTATAATTTATCCGTTGCATATATCTCCCCAACAACATTCATCATTACTGCTCATTTTTCATTTAAAGAACTTCTATATATAATCATTCCTTCACCTATATCTTTTTAAAAGTGAAGGGATATGATGAAAGAGGATGTGACGCATCGTTGTGCATAAATCTATGCAAATGGATTTAAATATAATAAATTTGCAAACCTTCTTAACCAAACACCTATGGGTGAGCGTAAGTAAATGAACGAAACCAGCGACCTGGAAAATTTCTATGCCCTCTTTCCCGAACCGGGATTAGCGAAGGACCTTATAACCATACTTGAAGATTACAGAATCAATTCTCGGCTAAAGGCTGAATATCCCGTTCTTGGCGTACAAATAACAGAAATGAACATTCATACGGTATCTAAAAGACCTTCTCCTGACGAATTAGCTAATGATAAACAGAGAGCGGTCGAGCTCATAGCACAACAGTTAATTGCCGGAACGACAAAAGAGCAAGTCCCGGAAAAAATATTGTCAACATTTGAGCAAGCTTTATCCATATGCCAACCTTTATCTTCCTCGCATGCGGATATACACGAAACAGCAAGGGTGGCGGCGGAATTATATTTCTTGATAGATGACCATTTCCAAGGACACTACCAGCAACTGGACCCTTTTTCTGCGCCTTTAGATCAATCGCAAGTGAATGAAAATATAGGTAATTTCGGAAGAACAGCGCGAAAAATTAGCGAGAATATAGCTAGCGAAGCAGACAAAAGCCCACCGGACGATGATAAAAAAGCAAATGACTTTGGCGTCTCATCGGAAGATACAATAAGAGAACTGCTAAGAGCATTGTACAAAGAGAAAGGAATCAAACCCAAGGCGGTTGAGTCACGAATTGATGCTCTTGAGCCGAACAAAGTGCAGGCTTATTTGAACGACCTTGAAACAATAATTGCTGATGAAAACGGACTTCAAAGCGAACGAGATACTTATTTATATCCTGAATGGGGTAGTGACATCAAGGATTATAGGTTAAATTGGTCGCGGATAAGAGAGCGAATTTTGGAGGGCGGGACAGACGAATTTTATCATGACACAATCCGAAAGTATGCAGGACAGATAAAGATAATCAGGCGAGAATTCCAGATGCTCAGACCAGAGGGTATAGTAAAATTACGTAATCAATTTGATGGCGATGATATTGACCTGGATGCAACGGTTCAATATTTTGTTGATAAGCGACTGAGGCTCTCACCGTCCGAAAGGAACTATGTACGAACCGAAAACAGAACACGCGATATAGCAGTTGCATTTCTCGTTGATATGAGTGGCAGTACGGCAGGATCAACAATACAGTGTGAAAAGGAAGCCTTGATTTTAATGTCAGAAGCATTGAAGGAATTAGGCGATGCTTTTGCTATTTACGGCTTCTCGGGCTATGGGCGAGATAATGTGGTGTTTTTTTTAATCAAAGATTTTGAGGACTCTTATGATCTGCGAGTGCAGAGCAAAATAGCTACAATGACGAATAAACAGTCTACAAGAATTGCGCCTGCTATCAGACATACCACAGCGAAATTAAGAAGAAGGGAGGAGAGGACGAGGATGCTTATTCTGTTGAGTGACGGTAAGCCGTTAGATCGGGATTATCATGGGAGTTACGCAATCGAAGATACGCGAATGGCATTGAAGGAGGCGCAACGATATGGGGTCAAGTCGTTTTGTATTACTGTTGATCGTGAGGCGGCGGAGTATTTGCCGCGAATGTATGCCGATAGCAGATGGGTTGTGATAGAGGATGTTCTGAAACTGCCGGCTAAAATAACGAGGATATATAAGCGGTTTACGACGTGAAAAGTAAGTTTATTTGTTCAGGTGTCAGGTTTTAACGATAAAGAAGCACGAAAGATATAAATGTGGGATACATATTTTATAACTTATGGACCTTGCCGACGACATAGTGACCGAAATATTCAGGCATGATAAAGAATTAGCACCATTATTATCAACAATGCTCAAACAGAAACTCGGTGTTAGCATAGGCGAATTCAGTGAGAAATCGGGCATTCCTGCAAGTACACTTTACAAAATCCTCTCCGGCGAGCGGGACCCGAACTTGCGTACATTCAGAAGGATAGTGTTTACGATAAAGGAGCTAGAAAGAGGACATGCAGAGAAGGAGAAGAAATTTATCGCTATTGTTTGCTCGCGCGGATGTTTGGACATATTAGAAAAAGCGACAACAAAAGTCGGAAAAGATGTTTTTGACCTCAAGGAATATGCGGTTACGAGCATTGAAGAATCAATAATAGCAGCGATAAAAGCAGAACGGGACGGTGCATCAGCACTTGTATGCGCACCCATTGTCAGCTCAACAGTTGAAAAGGTGGTTAGTATCCCAGTAGCAACGATAAGGCCAATATCAAGTGTTGTTCGTGCTATTGAACTAGTTGCGAAGAAAGTGACTTAAAGCACAAACTTTGTCTAAATAGTCCTATGGGTGCAGTTGCTCTTATCGCACACTACCCTGCTGCGTTTTCATCGATGCGACAAAAGCGTCTACACCGTCTCGAGTAGTTTCGTAGATAGTGATTGCGAAAAATATGTGCTGATTAAGTGTTATAATTAATTTGACAATGTCAAATTAACACTGCATAAAATGCGAATGGATGGGGTCGCCGAAAAGGCAATCCGCGATGCAACTTCTTGTCAACAGACACACCACAAGATTACACGGATTTCCACGAGAAACCTTTTCTTTGAAAGAAAAGCTTTACCAACAACTTTTTTACCTTCGGTAAAAACCTTGACTAAAAACCTTCTCGTTGTTTTTCTTTTAGCACGGCTAAATTTTCTTTATGTTGCTATACAAATACCCTCTTTTTTTTACATTACTGCGATACACCTTTATCATCTTTAAACCGTATCAGATAAATGGAGAGTATAGAACATTGTCCGCAGAAGAGACGGTAGAGCGATGAAAAAAAGAGCCGGTATTTTAGTCGGATTGCTGCTACTAAATGTGATTTTTATAGCCGGTGCAATCGGGAATAATGATTTGAATGCCAAGAAATTGGTCACTGTTTATATCGAAAACCAGGATGATGTGGATACGTTATCGGATTTGGGATTAGATATATGGGAAGTAGATCAAGGGCGGGTAATAGCGAGGGTTTATGATAGGCAGATAATAGACCTGAAAGGAAAAGGTTATCGTGTAGAGCTATTACGCGGGGAAAAAATTGAGACGAAAGCGGTTTCCGTATCTACTCAGACAGCATACCATTCTTACAGTAGTTTGAAGACGGACCTCCAAAATCTTGTAGACCAATATCCGAATATCACAGCGGTATATGACATTGGAGATAGCTGGGAGAAGACAGTAGGAATTGCTGATAGAGATATTTTGGCAATAAAAATCAGTGACAATGTAACAACCGAAGAAGATGATGAACCCGATATACTGTTCATGGGCGGCACCCATGCGCGCGAATGGATTTCCGTTGAAGTCCCTTTTTATCTTGCTAAGTATCTTCCGGATCACTATGGTACCGATCAAAAGATAAAGCAGTTGGTAGACAGCCGGGAGATTTGGATTCTGCCTTTGGTCAATCCGGATGGCCTGGAATATAGCCGCACATATGATCGCAACTGGCGAAAGAATCGAAGAGATAATAGGGATGGCTCTTTCGGCGTTGATTTGAATAGGAATTTTGGTTATAACTGGGGTCTTGTGGGTTCAAGTGGCGATCCCTTAAGCATTACTTACAGAGGCGTAGCACCTTTTTCTGAGCCGGAAACGCAAGCGATACGTGATTTCGTAGCTACGCATGAGTTCTACTCCTCTATAAGTTATCATAGCTATTCTCAGTTAGTTCTCTATCCCTGGGGTTATACAAAGGATGCAGCACCGCATAAAGAGCAACTGAGTAAAATGGCGGATGATATGGCTAATGCAATTAAAGAAGTAGACGGAATGAACTACACACATGGACAGGCATCTGATCTTTACAGAGCAAGTGGGGATTCTGATGATTGGCTTTATGGCACGTATAATATTGCAGCATTTACCATTGAGTTAAGGCCAAAAAATTTGTGGGATGGCGGTGGCAAACCGTTTGAACTGCCCGAAGGCCAGATAATACCTACGTGCGAAGAGAACATACCAGCAGCGTTGTATCTTATACAATGGTCTCCGCAATTTGATATTATATCGCCAGCAAATGCATCATTCGTGTATTATCCCGTTACCGTTTCCGTAGAAAACCCACTGGAAGTCCTGGAGAACTTCACCACTACAGTAAGTATAGACGATGTTAGCGACCTCGCGATGGTTATGTTCAATCTGAGCTACGACCCGTCTGTTATAAGGATAACAAACGTAGAACGAGGGACAGATATTTCAAGTTGGCCTTTATGGCGGCAAGACACAAGTACTGCCGGGACAGTGAAAGTTTTTGCTTTCGCTAGCTTCTCGGGTTCGACAATTGACGGGTCTGCGGAATTAGCACGGGTTGAGTTTACTGTGGTAGGCGAAGTAGGGGATAGAAGTGATATAGACATCCGGGGGTTAGTGGGTGATTCAGATATAGGCTATATAGAAGCGATATGGCGTGCTTCTGAGGTCTGCGTTGGCGTCAAGAAAGAATAATTTTTTATAATCGGACGCAGATGAACGCAGATAATCAGGATTTTAAATATAATGTTTAGTTGACGGAGGAGAGTATTAGAATCTTCTATCGAGTTTATAATAAACTGGATTATGGTTTTCTGGAAAAGGTTTATGAGAATGCAATGATGATAGAACTTAATTTTGGCACTAAACCGGA
>CAZOEM010000187.1:0-5873 GCA_964578735.1 uncultured Halobacteria archaeon
TTGCAAGGGGGTTTACGGGACGCGATAAAATAATAAAGATAGAGGGCGGGTTTCACGGTGCACATGATGGCGTGCTCGTAAAAGCAGGTTCCGGCGCTACAACCTTTGGTATTCCCGACTCAAAGGGCATACCAAAGGATTCCGTGCGGAACACGCTCCAAATTCCTTTTAATGATACGGAGGCGCTTACCTCTGTACTGGAGACTAATTCAGTTGCTGCTATTATATTGGAGCCGGTGATGGGGAATGTGGGTCCGATAGCGCCTGCGGCTAACTATTTAAGTGAAGTGCGAAGAATAACGAAGGAGAACGACGTCCTGCTCATTCTTGATGAGGTAATTACCGGCTTTCGGTTGGCGTTGGGCGGTGCGCAGGACTATTATGGTGTGGATGCGGACTTAACGGTTTTGGGTAAGATCGTGGGTGGCGGTTTCCCTATCGGCATGTTCGGTGGCAAGCGCGAGATTATGGCCTTAGTAGCGCCTTCCGGTCCAGTATATCAGGCAGGGACATTCAGTGGTAATCCTGTTTCGGTTACTGCTGGCTTGAAAACGATAGAGATACTGGAACGCGATAGTGTGCCGGAAAGAATAAACGAGCTTGGTGCGACTATGCGGTCCGTTTTAAGCGAGCTAGTGCGCGATTCTGGAGTTGAAGGATATGTTTCAGGTGTCGGATCGATGTTTAAGGTGTTCTTCAGTCCTGACGGTGCGGCGGTAAAGAACTATGCCGATGCTTTGGGTTGCGATAAAGCCAAATATATGCGCCTTTTCCATAAGATGTTGTCTTCCGGTGTGTTCTTACCACCTTCGCAGTTTGAGACGAATTTTATCAGTTTTGCACATTCGGATGAGGATATAGAGAAGACGATAGAGGCATATAAGGCGAATCTGTGATATGGCGTTCAATATTTGGTGGACTAATAAATCTCAAATCAGAATAGAACCTGATAAGCAACATTCTTTGAAAACTGAATAAGGGTATAATAGGGGGTGGGTAAGAACATGGCTGTGGAAATCGGTGCTAGCTATGTAGCTAATGCACTGTTACAGAATTTGGTCATTCCTGAGATAGCAGAGAGGCTTGCGGGCAAGGCAGGTGAGAAGGGTGCTAAATTAAAGGACATAGATAAACCGGAATGGCTGCGAAAAATAGGCCTGTGGCTGGATGATCACCCTGTAGGTACACCTGAAAAGGTCGAAAAGATTATAAATGAACATCAAGAAGACATCTTAAGAGAGTTAACAGAGCACAAAGGCGAGTTAAGCGACCTTGGACAGCAGATTTTTGATGTCGTTAACGAGTTGAAAGAGAGATTAGGATGGGCACAATTAACAAACGCAGATAAAGAGTTCTTGACGGAGGTGAAAGCGAGTTTTGACCCAGATGAGCTTGAGAAGCGATTAGAAAAGATACTGCAAAAGAATGCTGATGTGGATCAGCAGAAACTCCGTGAAGAACTCACGATTTTTTTCGCTAACATGGGTTGGGGTGACAAGCTTAATGCTTTTGATTCAAAGTTAGACCTTGTTTTAGATAAGTGAAAAAGCCCATTGACAAAAGTGTCCGAGTAGGGGAATTTCCCCGCTATAACGGTTACTTTCTATTTTCTTCTCGACACAACCATTAACACCACAACCAATAAACCAACACTCGCCCCATTTATCAAATATTGATTTGCAGTAAATTGCGCAGTCAGGACATAACAACCCCAAAAAGCCACGATAGGTATAATTTTGTACATCTTCGCCGTATTATCGAGCCGATGCACGAACTCAACAAAGAAAATATTCATTGTTAATGCAAATACAGAAAGAATCGGTAGCATTGTGACGAATGCACAAACATCCCATAACAAATCCCAGCTATAATAACTAATTATCCAAAAAAGCAAGATTAGAAGCATCAAACAGGAAAAGGTATAAATTGGATGCTCTTTACATCGTCTGAGGCAGTTTTGAATATCGCCTTCCACACGTCCCTCTTTTATCGAACTCGGTTTTGCACCTGAGAACGAGAACATCAAGAATATTAGCAGTAAAACATCCCGGATGCAAAAAAGATTGAGTCCTGCAAGCATCGCACCAATGCTTATTACGAGCTGCGGTATGAGTTCGAGACACAGCATCGAAATCATATTGATTGGATATGCGAATCCCAGATCAACAGTTATGGCATCAAGATTAATCATTTTCGTATATACAAGTGGTACACCAATTAAAAGCGGAGGTACGAAAAAAGGCGCTAAAGATATGATTTGAGCAGAAAGCCATGCGAAATAACCCTGCTTTTTGGTGCTTGACCACGTCACATGCCCGCTACTTGAACCCACTTTAAACTCCTTGATTTTATTCAGGCTAACTAAAACCATCATTGCATGGCTCAACTCATGTATAAACGTTCCCCACCAGTTAAATGCTTTAAACAGCCGCGGATGCCGGTAATAGATTTTAGCGATCTGAAACTGCGCTTGATTCACTAAAATGGATTGCATCGTGGTTAGAAGTATAAGGATAAGAAGAAAAGATAGCGGTGTGAAGATAATGGCTATAATGCCTGTGTTTGCGATGGTAGTGTTCAGGGGGCTATAAAATGAAGCCATTTAGTCATCCTTCGCTCAATCTCTCCCTGGTCGAGCATACGCCCTTCTTCTATATCTTTCAGCCCATGTTCGATCTTCTCCTGCACATAAATGTGATACTGGATGTCCTCGAACGACGAGTCATCTGTGATCAGCTCAAGTATCTTTCGTACCTCTTCTTTTGCTGTGCTCACCTTTTCCCCCCTTAGGGAACTCTTGTCTGCATTAGCTGAAATAATTAATAATGATAACCTTTTATAATGATACTATATAACAACATGGCGATAATGATAGATGGGGTATGGGTATATCCTGAAAATCTACGAAGAGCACTTGTATTCCGTAAATTGCTCGGAAAAGGTAAAGAGTATGCTATCAGAAGAGAAACAGATAAGCGACATTCTGAGTAAGCTGAATAGGAAAGGGGGCGGTATACCGTACATGATAATAGGTGGAGTACCCACAATATTGTATGGCGTGGAAAGACCAACCTATGATATAGACGTCGCGGTACCTGAGGATTTGGATGTGCTGACAGAAATCATAGGCCTATTGAGAGAATTGGGATATAATTCTATTCACCGGTGCCCTTTCCCACACGACTTTCTTATGCCCTTTGAGTTCATCACTGCACAATTTATCATAGATAAAGGCTGTGTGGAGTTCCGCAATGAGGATTTAAAGATATTCCCTGTAGATATACTCGCAGTAGGTAAGGATTTATTCCAGGAGCTATCGAAAGAAGTGATAACTATTCCTTTCATGAATACCTTTATGCTCTGCCCTAGTATTCAAAAACTGGTGGAGATGAAAGAGACGGTAGGAAGGCCTGAAGACATGGAAGATGTTAGGAAATTGAGGTTAATATTGGGGAAATTAGAGAAGAAATATTATGAGTAATGAATTTAGTGACAATCCCGTTTCGATTACTACAATGACTAATACTTTATAACGCTAACATTTATACAAGGAGATGATAAAAGGGAGAGAATGAGAAGCATAGAGTTTCACAACCGAGAAAAGGAAATAAAAGAGTTGTTAAACTGATTATTCTCTTCTTATTTCATATCCCGCTACCCCATTATCTGAAGGATTATTCTTCTTGACCGCCTCTTATTGTCCAGCTCGATAAATATCACTTGCTGCCACGTTCCCAGCATGAGCTTTTTCGCTCTGAAAGGCACGGTCAAAGACGGGCCTAAGAAAGATGCTCTTACATGCGAATGCCCGTTACCGTCATGCCATCTATATTCATGCTCGTACCTCATCCCCATAGGAAATAACCGTTCCAAAGCATTGGGTAAATCCTGCAGCAGACCTGGCTCGTATTCTATGGTTGTGATCGCTCCCGTCGCACCTGGCACGAAGACAGTTACAATACCGTCCTCGATCTCGGATTCTCTTAGTTTACCGTTCACCTTCTCCGTTATGTCTATTATTTCCACCTCGCCTTGTGTATCAAAATGCAGTTCCTTCGTTTCGACACTCATTTTTGCCCTTTCACCTGCTTCTGTTTTATTCTTAATTAATATGGTTTATAACTTCCTTTATACTATTTGTGTAGTTATATGGTAAGCCGATATAAGACCGTCCTTTTCGACATGGACGAAACGCTTCTGAATTCGAGGGGTGTAAGGGCGATAGCACATGAGTGGGCATATGAAGCATTCAGAAAAACTTTGAGGTATTATGGGCTATCTCTCTCCATGACGGAGATAGATAGTTTATTTCTCGCGCCTCTGCATTCAGATGGAGAAGCAGGAGTGAGGCGATTTTGTAATAGATTTGGATTAGATATAGAAGATTTCTGGGCACGGCGGGAGGCGGATGTCGTAGAAGCGAAGATAGAAGCGATGCGAACTGGCGAGATAAAACTATGCAACGGATCTGAAGCGATAATAAATTATCTCAGCGGGCGATTTTATCTTGCCGTGGTGAGCGATTCTCAACAGGCGTGTGTGGACTATGCACTTGCGCATTTCCATTTAAAACCTCACTTTAAGATATGGTATGGGCGGCGTAGCGATTTGGTAAGTCTGGCAACCAGGAAGCCTAGCCCTTATTACATTAATAAGGTCCTGAGTGAATTGAATATGGACCAAGAGGATGCGATACTGGTAGATGACAGCCATGTAGGGATATTAGCGGCAAATAGGGCCGGTATTGATTCCGTGCTTATTAGTAACGCAGATAAGGGGATAAAGTATGAATCGAAACCCACGTTTTTTGTGCATAATATCAGAGAATTGAAGCGAATCATATAAATCAAGAACCTACTTTTAGTTAGTGTATATCTAAGGGAATAAGTGAGAGAATATGGGAAGAAAAATATATCCGCCTGTAATCGTGTTAAACGAAAAGACGTACGTGGAATCTGCAGGTGATAAGGGTTTTGAACTCGCCAAAATATGCGAGGCGGTTGCAGTAGAGCAGGGTAGGAGTATTGTTATCTGCCCACAGCAGGTGGAACTTGCGAAGATAGCATCTTCAGTGAAGATACCGTGTTTCGCACAGCACGTTGAGGCAGTGGAACCGGGCAGTCATACGGGCTTTGTAACGCTGGAGTCAATAAAGGCGGCGGGTGCTACGGGCACACTCGTAAATCATTCAGAGCACCGACTGAAAATCGCCGACATCGAGTTCATTATAGGTAAAGCAGCAAGCTTAGACATTCTAACGATAGTCTGCACGAATAATATCGCGGTGAGTAAAGCGGTTGCGGAACTGAAACCGTACGCAGTCGCAGTGGAACCGCCGGAGTTGATCGGTAGCGGCAGATCGGTATCAAAGGTGGACCCGGGGATAGTGGAAGAAACGGTGAAAGAAGTGAAACGAGTATATGCGGACTGCGTTGTGCTTTGCGGTGCGGGAGTAACAAACGGAGAGGATGTAAAAGCTGCGATAGAGTTGGGCGCAGACGGTGTTCTGTTGGCTTCTGGCGTAGTGAAGGCGAAGGACCCAAGGGCGGCATTGCTGGACCTGGTGTCAGGGCTGTAGAAGATGAAAATCTGTCCGAAATGTGGCTCTGGGGACTTGAACTATGAGCCCTGGCTTGGCGAGATATACGAATGCCGAGATTGTGGTTATCGGGGTGCTCTCGTAATAGAGGAAGACGATCCGGAAATCGCAGCGGCGATAAAAAAGGAGATTGAAATGGGGGAAAATAAAGAAGAGTAATGAGGACCTACTGATTGCTCAAATCTTTGAAAATACTGATGAGATAGGATATATTACCTCATATGTCTTTAATAGACACCTTTTATCTAGGTTAGTTTTATATACTGTGAAGATG
>CAZOEM010000188.1:0-5855 GCA_964578735.1 uncultured Halobacteria archaeon
GTGACTATTTAAAAGTACTGTATGGCTGTTGATGGATTTGATGTGGATATATCAGTTAAAAGACAGTCTATCATATCGCTCTTTTTCCTGCTTCCTTTTCATTTTCCAGTACTTCAGTTTTGATTATATTTATCAGCCAATGCTGAAGTACTGGCCATTTGGCACTATTTTATTCGGATGTGGCCTGGTTGGGGCTTTTGTAGAGGTGTCATCTATATTTCCGATCCCAAATTTCCATCAGATTTCTAATAGTTGAAAAAGAAACTGTTAATGATAAAGAAATTAAAGCAATTAGAAGCGCTATTTTTTCATACTGTCTTTTATTAGACTCTTCTTGACTAATTGATTTATATACAAAAAAGTTGAACAGGGGCAGAATTTTCTCAACCTCACCTGTTTTTTCATTTTTAAGAGTAATTTCAAATATTAAGAAATTGGTACCGGGACTCTTAATAGGTATGGGGACATCTAGATCACACGTTACGGGAATATAATCCAGTGGAACTTGTCCTTTAAAACATGCCTGAGGATTCAGAGGATTGTCGATATAACTATGTAGAGGCATAACTATGTAGAGGCCCTGTTGAATAGTTAAGGGAATATGAATAGTCTTTCCATGAATAATTTAGCGTAGGTGGGGGCTCATAAAATATCTCTCGATATTGGTTACCATATGATCGAAACTTACAAGTAAAGACATCTCTGGAAACGGGGATTTCAGTTTCTGTCTCACATGACAGATTTATAGAAACCGGAAGGTCTACCAAATTAATGAGATATTCCTTATATATCGGTGGTTCGGCTTTATAAATAGAGGTAATTAGAATATAGCCGCTTATCACGAAAGAAAAAAATAATAAAAGGCATAAAATCAGAAATGCATTTTTCCCAATTTTTTGATTTAACACCATTAGTAATACCCTGTTTTATTATATATCATAAACTTAAACCTAACCAAAGGTATTTAAATATGCAGAACTAATGATAATTTATGAGCACTATAACGATAAGTGAAGAAATGGCAGAAGAAGAAGAGATAAAATGGTTTTCAAAGGCAAATTTGAGTAAATATATCGGTAAATACATTGCAATAGTGGATAACAGAGTGGTCACATCTGGCGAGAATGCAAAAGAAGTTTGGAAAACTGCAAAAGAGAAATATCCCGATAAAACGCCAAGTCTAGCAAAAGTGCCAAAAGAGGAGTTGCTAATACTTTAGAACATGGCGTCAGTAACATTTCCGTATCGCGAGGAGCGATCAAAAATATTTGGAATGATTTACAGACCTGTGGCAAGAGTTAAATTTAAATCCGCTGGAGAATGGATACCAGAATGGATGTATGTTGATTCTGGTGCTGATATAACGCTAATACCACAATCTATTGGGGATTTACTTAGTTTTGAGGTGAATAAAGGAGAGATAGTTGATATTACAGGAGTAGGAGGTGGAACTGTGCCAGTAATTGTCAAAAATATTACGATGAGTCTCGGAAAAGAAATATTCGATGCTCGGGTTGCATGGGCATTAATCGAGGATGTGTCACCACTTTTAGGGAGAATTGATGTGTTTAATAAATTTGATGTAATCTTTAAAGAAGAGGAGATGGAAGTTGTGTTTAATATGAGGAATGAAAAATGAATGTAAATTGTTTGTTAAGGCGCAAACGACTACCAGGGATGCCTCGGAATTTATTCCGAGGGTGGCGAGGTTGGGGCTTAAAGGAATAAATATAGCGAAAGGGATAAAGGGGGAAAAGGAGATGAAAAAGATAATGATTGATAATAGAAACGCAAAAATAATCGCATTTGCGTTGGTTGCTGTTCTGCTTTTAATTGGAACAGTTGGTCTGGCTTCTGCTCTGGCCGGCCAAGCCACTGTCGGCGGCTCCGGTGGTTTGGTGGCCTACTACCCATTCAATGGCGATGCCAAAGATAAGAGTGGAAATGGGAATGATGGGACGGTTTATGGGGCGACCTGGGTTGATAATGGTGGTTGCGGGAAGGCTTTGAGTTTTGATGGGGATGCCTACGTAGAAGTACCAAATTCAAACTCTTTAAATTTATTGGACGAATTAACGATTGAAGCATGGGTGAAACCAACAAATTGGGGCGGAGCCGGCTATGGCAGAATAGTGGACAAAGGGAATGCATATGTTTTGCATATAACTCAGTCTCTATATGGTGGAAAGTCGAATTCATTTTCGCTTTCATTATACGGAATAGTAGCAACAGCCACAGCGGATTCAAATTCTGTTATTTTAAATGAATGGAATCATTTGGCATCGGTTTGGGATGGTTCTGATATAAGATTTTATTCCCGCGGTATACTTGTTGGAACAACTCCTGCTTCAGGAACAATCCCAACAACTTCCAATCCTTTTTTAATAGGTAAAAGCGAAGCATATAAACGACAGTTCAACGGTCTCATTGACGAAGTCCGCATCTACAATTATGCCAAGACTCAATCTCAAATCCAGGCGGATATGAGGAAATGCACTCCATCAACGCCAACAGCGGCAGCGGGACCCACGCCAACTACACCAACCACACCTCCAGCCAACTGCATTTACTTCAACACGGGTGCATGGACTAATCTCAGCTCTGTCTTCACCAACGGCACAGAGATTTATGGTGGCACAAATAATAAGTATAGCGGAACAGCCTACATGTATCTCTGGCTCTCCTTTGATTCCCCTCAGGCGAATATCTCTTTGCGTCCTTGTCCAGATGATCTAGATCCGCAAACTGGAGAACCAAACTGGGGTGACCGAGCAGGACTGGAAATAGAAGAGATTTCTTCAACTGAATTGAGAAGTAGGCTTACGGCAGATTTTGTTCCATACGAATTGCGTGCTGGATTGAAAGGCCCTTACAGCTACCGAATCATAGTGACTGCCCCCGACCAGGGTTACCACTCCAGTTATATCTTCTCATTTGACACTTCGCCTAACTATGCTATCGGTTGGGGCAATGTTGACGCTTATGATTGGTTAGCGCGCGTGAGGGTGTGCAATCTTGGCTAAGGGTCGCCTATGAGCTCTGTAATGACAAAACAAAAAAGTTTTATCTACGGAAAAAACGAAATACCGCAAATGGGATGCCCCGCAATTCATTTTGGGGTGGCTGGGCTGGGGCTTAAAGGGATGAATATAGCGAAAGGGATAAAGGGGGAAAAGGAGATGAAAAAAATAATGATTGATAATAGAAACGGAAAATTAATCGCATTTGCGTTGGTTGCTGTTCTGCTTTTAATTGGATCAGTTGGTCTGGCTTCTGCTGCTGCTGCCATTGGCACCATCGGGGGGGAGGATTAATCGCCTACTACCCATTCAATGGCGATGCCAAAGATAAGAGTAGAAATGGGAATGATGGGACGGTTTATGGGGCGACCTGGGTTGATAATGGTGGTTGCGGGAAGGCTTTGAGTTTTGATGGGGATGCCTACGTAGAAGTACCAAATTCAAACTCTTTAAATTTATTGGACGAATTAACGATAGAAGCATGGATTAAATTAAGTTCTACCGATCAAATTGTCAACATTATTGTAAAAAAAGCATCGATAGATCATGCAGGAGAGCAAGATGGTAATTATTATTTATACGTTCGTAGCCATAACGAAATCGCATTTTATTTTGATGGTGCAAAAGTACACCAGACATCGGAGTTGGATCTACAAAAAGACAAATGGTATCATGTGGCAGCAACTTTTAGTGACTTATCAAACGAGGTTAAAATCTACTTAGACGGTAATATAGTCTATGAAGAAGAGGAAACAGCAGATTTACAAGAGTTTGATAATTCATTAAAGATAGGTAGAGGTGGAATTCATCAAGAAAATTTTCATGGCATCATTGACGAAGTCCGCATCTACAATTATGCCAAGACTCAAGCTCAAATCCAGGAGGATATGAGGAAATGCACTCCATCAACGCCAACAGCGGCAGCGGGACCCACGCCAACTACACCTGCACCTACAAGTCCTTCGGGAGTCACCCCTGCACCAGCGCCCACGCTCGAAACACCCACAGTTACACCTTCCATAACAGAATGCGATAGCACAGCTCGTGCAATTATTAATGCCGTTGGCGGATGTGATGCACTCGACAAATCGAGGTACCCTGCAATATACGAGGCTTGTTGCAAAATAACGAAGGAATATTTACTGGACCTTCTGAATGACGCTTTGGCAGATGATGGGAAAATTACTTCGGATGAAAAAAAGCAATTACTTGATGCGTTAAATGCATACCTGGAGATGAGACCATGAAGCGATTAGAATTGTTAGTGCTTTTAATGCTTTTATTTTTACTATCTTCTGTACTTTCTTTTCCAGTATCAGCAGAAGTGGCGGGAGAATACAAAGCTGGTTGCCCGCCGGAGGCAAAAGCAATTCTCGATGCCGTTGGCGGTTGCGATGCCATAGATTGTTCCGAATACCCGGTGATATGTGAAAAGTGCTGCCCAGAATGTAGCGCGGAATATCCAAAAGCGTGCAAAACAAAGGAGGAGTGCGAAGCTGTGGGTTTGTACTGGTATGAAGGTGAATGCCATGTAGAGCAAAAGACACCAGTACCAGGCTTCGAAGCGGTATTCGGAATTGCTGGACTATTAGCAGTAGTATATCTTTTGAGAAGGAGAAGATGAAGCAACCGGGAGGCCCCTCATTTTATTGCGGGGTGGTATGGTTTGGGATTTGTTTGCATTTCAAAAAGGGGATGAAGAATGGAAGAAAAGAAGTTATCTAAATACGATGTGAAAAAAGAATCATTAAAGAAACTTGAAGAAGTCGAAAAGGCTTATTTGGACCTCATGGAAGCTTATTCTTCATGTCTAGCCCCTCTGCACTTGAAAAAACATTATGTGGATGCCTCGGGATTAAAGGCAATATATTCGTTTAGCTGGGACAATGTCCCCGGAAATGGAAATGATAGAGAGATACTCCGAAGGTTCCTCAAGGATTACCTCCATATAGGCTGGGCGGAAAATGCAGAAATTCGCAAATCCAATGATGGCAAGATCATCAGCATTTCTAAGGATGAAAACCGATCCAAAATAATACTCGATGAGACAAAGGAAAAAGCAACCCTAAAAATCAGCGATGGCATAACCCACAACCTAAAAGTTAAAAAGAAGCATGGCAAGCGTAAGATAAACCCACAAATAAAACATGGAGCTTGGTTAGATTTGGAGAAGGGATTTTATATAGAACGATGTTTAGATTTGCAGAAACAGGAAGATAGCTATATGAATATTGAACTTTATAAGCGTGGTTCACCTATTAAAAATTTTATAGCATATCGAATTGTTAGATGGAGAATCAGAAAAAGGCTGGATCGGTTACGAGATAAATTTTTGTTGTTAATAATAGCTCAAAATAGAAATAAAATTGATTCAGAAGTCATAAAAAGATTTGAGATATATTCCGAAGATATGGATAAATTAAGTGCTCAATTCGCAAAATATAATATTTACGCTACAATCACAGGTGTTGCAGGTTTTCTTACTAGCTTTCTTTCTGTATTCAAGAGCTTTCTTTCTGTATTCAATGGCTTTGTTATGCCTAAATTTATAAGTGATGTTATTATTATTATTATAAACATTGGTCTCATATTATCAATTCCTATCTTCCTTGTTCTTTTAATATTTATCATTATTGGTATTTATTTAAATAGTCGTGTATTTAGTGAAACCGCTGTCCCAGAAAAGGAGAAAAAACTTTTAAATCGTATTCAGGAGTATTTGGAATTTGAATAAAGCAAGCATGCACATGGATGCCCCCGAATTCATTCGGGGGTGGCCTGTGCCTCGTAGCCTAATCAGCAAGAGGGTTAAAATCCCTCCTGTGCTGTTTACCC
>CAZOEM010000189.1:0-5830 GCA_964578735.1 uncultured Halobacteria archaeon
TTCATTGCTGATATATGCGTAGTACATCCCGGATTCTTCTCGCCACTGTCCGTACAGATGCCGGAGAAGGCGTTCCGGAAAGCGATTGCAAGTCTAACGACAGTATGTGATTTCGCTGCGGAACGTGGGTTGCGAATAGCATTAGAGAATCTAACGTCTGCGAATATGCTTATGGGTCGGTATCCGGGAGAACTCAATCGAATAGTGCGCGGTGTGAATGCGGATAATCTTGGGCTCTGTCTTGATGTGGCGCATGCAAACACGACCAAGACGCTGGACGATTTTTTAAATAAAAAGGTGACGGATGTGGAGATAATACACATGCATGCAAGCGACAACTTTGGCGCTGATGACCTGCATTTGCCATTGGGTAAGGGCGACCTGGATTGGAAGAAGGTGTTGGCCGGGATTAAGGACTATGAATATCGCGGGTTAATGGTGCTGGAATTGTATACCTTAGAGGGCGGGATAGAGAGCTTAGCGCTTATACAAAAGCTTTCAACATGAAGTCCCTTGAATAGTGATCACGAGGCCATAGCATCAAGTTCTGTTTCAATATATGCAGCCATCTCCTTGCAGTATCCATGCGTGGCAATCTCAATAGTATGTAGTTCTTTCGGTGCAAGAGCTTTTGCATATGTCTGCTCTGCATCTTCGTATGGTATGATCGTATCGTTCAGGGAATGGATCATAACGAACTTTCTGGGCGGTATTTTGCTCAGATACCTGTCCGGGTCGATAGATTTGTAAAATCTAATTACCTCCGGATCGTTCAGACCCCTGGAAAAGATCGCGGAATCAACACCATAGCCGCATGTGCTGACGGCAATCACGCCACAAGCATCCGGATCGAGCGCACAAGCGATAATCGCAAATCGTGCACCGTTACTCTCGCCTGCAAACACGATGCGTTCCGGATCAATCCCCGGCTGGCGGCGCAATACCGCCGCGGCAGCAAGGGCATCATGCACCATCTTGTGCTCGATCGGCTCTTCACCGTTTACAAACATCTGTAAATCCGTTTGTATATCAAGAGTACCTAAATTACGCTGGTCTATTGCGATGCTTGCATAGCCAAGACTGCAAAGATACTTTGCAAGCCCTTGCTCGCCTTCTTTTGTTACTGCTGCACCTGGAAGCAGTACGATCCCGGGAACATCATGCCCCTGGTTTGGCACTCGCATAAGCCCCGCTATTTCTGCGCCTCTACTCGTAAATGAAAGATCATAAAGCGTGTAATTATCCTTAGTTTTGAGTATGGCAGATTGGTAATCCGGTGTGGATTTTGGATATTCTAACACCCCTTCCGTGGTCACATGCCAATTCCTGTCGGAACCGGAAAAAGATATCACGGCAGCTATAGCCGCAATGGAAATAGCAAGTATTATTATTGCAGTGCGTGCCTTTTGGTTTTTGGCCATTAATAAAATATTTATTTATGATTCATAGTTATAATATATCAATATATTAGAGGATAAAGAAGAGGCGATAAAAATGAGTGTAATATTGCGTGTTCATGGGCTTTGTAAGCGGTACGAATTGTCAAAGATAGATAGGGATCTGGTAGCGCTGGATGATGTATCTTTCAAGTTAGAAAAAGGCGAGACGCTAGGGGTAATTGGAATGAGTGGGGCAGGTAAGACGACTTTACTTCGCATGCTTCGCGGTTATGAGCGGTTTGATGAAGGTGTAGTAGAGATAGATGGCATTAAGGTGACACCTGATTCATCCTGGTCTGAGTACAGGAAGCTTAGAGAAAAGACGGCTTTTCATCTTCAGCGCTCTTTTGCACTTTATAATGTTTCCGTGATCGACAATGTAATAAAACGGCTGAGGGCAAAGCAAACAGGTTTTGAAGATATACCAGTGTTTGAGGACGAATATGAGGAGTTAAAGGAAGAGGCATTTAAAATTCTTGACCTTGTGGGATTACGAGACAAATGGAATCATTTATACACTATTTTGAGCGGTGGCGACAAGCAAAGGGTTTTGCTCGCGCGACAACTAGCAAAAGAGCCTGCCATATTGCTCCTTGATGAACCCGGCACGATGTCTGACCCTCTAACGAGGAAATATCTGCTTGAGTCTGTAAGACGGGTGAAAGATAGAGCGGATATATCCATTTTACTCGTCTCTCACATGCCCGAAGTGCATGAATATCTTTGTGATCGGTTGCTCATGATGGATAAAGGGAAGATAGTAGCGGACGGAGAAACGAAAAGTGTGATTGATACGTTCTTAACCCCTCTCGAGCCCGTAAAGCCTTTAGTGCCACTAAAGGATGAGCAGGACACGATGATCTGGATTGACGGCGCCTGGAAGAAATATGACCTGGTCACATACCATACATTGATGCGAACAATAGAAATGAAAGACATTAATGTCCGGATTCCGAGAGGTGACATAGTGGGGATAGTTGGTCCTTCTGCAATGGGGAAGACGGTTTTAATGCGCTTATTAGGCGGTTTTGAGAAGCCCGATAGAGGTCATATCCTGATCAGGATAGGAACAGTAGACTTTGCTAATATTAGCGAGTATGGTAGTAGATCAATAGAAGCGAGGAGCAAATTAGGTATTATTCATCAGGAGTTTGCACTTCCGCCTTACCAGCTCGTTCAAGACCTCTTTGCGCGACGGATGGGATTGAAGAAGTTCGAGATGGTGAAACATGCGATGGAAAGGGCAGAGGAATTTGGTATTAGTGACGTCACACTTGATGTTCTTTTACGACTTGCCGACTTGCCGGAGGAAGAGGCTAAGGGTAGACTCCGGGAGATAGACCTTGATATAGGGCTATTGGATGAACTGTTCCCAATCTTTCCAGCGACCGAAGCATTTGAGCTGGCTAAGCCATACCTAAAAGCAGTGAACCTGCCTGATGAGATATTCAGTCGTTACATTTCTGAGACGAGTGTGGGCGAGGAGATAAGGCTCGCAATTGCCGCTCTTATGGCCTCGAACTGTGAAATTCTACTATTAGATGAGCCTTTTGGTGACATAGACCCTGTTTCGTTGCGTATTGTAACGAATTCATTGAAAGATTTGAATCGTGAGTTCGGTACAACTATGTTGGTTGTGAGTCATCAGCTAGACGTGATTCGAGAACTTGCGCACGAAGCGATATTGATAGATGAGGGAAGACTTGTGTTGCGAGGAGATCCGGATGAGGTGTGTGATACATTCCTGGCGCAGAAGTTTAAAGAGCTGGAATAAAGATTTTTTTTTTGCTCCGCTGGTGTAGTTCGGCCAAGCATGCGGGCCTCTCGAGCCCACGACCGGGGTTCAAATCCCCGGCGGAGCATTGTGCGTTAACTTTAAAGCCCCTACTTGCATACTATCCTATATGCTATATAATTATGAAAGGCAGATGGAAGGTGCAAGAAGGGCGCTTGAAACATCTAGCATTTTAGGGAATAAAAAAGAAGGTTAACCCACATAATTTCAGGCACAGCCGTTCAACACCCTTATCAAAGCATCTTACAGAAGCGCAAATGGACTTTGTATCTTGGTTGGGTGCAAGGCTCAAAGATGCCGTCAATCTATGTGCATCTCAGCGATAGGGATGTTGATGCGGCATTGCTGAAGCTACAAGGGGAGGAAATAGAAGTTTTTCTTTCCCGGGGAATTGTAAAAGAAGCGGTTGCTGCGGTTGGGCGATTTTGAGTTCATGCATTTGCTCTTTCCCTTCTCTTATGTTGTAGAATCGTTTTATAACAGGCAGGTCTTTTACTTCTTCATCCGAGAACAAAGCATCGGTACCGTTCTTTTTTGCCCAGGATATCCCTTTTGGATAATGAGGGGTGAATGAACATCCGATGGTTATATCGCCGCCGTTGAGTTTATACTGTATTTTCTCGCCGTTTTCCTTTTTTATGAACCCTAAAGCTTCCAGAATTTTCTTATCCCGTTCGATCTCTTCTTCCTCGCTGAGTTTTTCCTTCGCTTCCATTTCTGTTTCCTTTTCGTCAACGGAAGCTTCATGCTCTTTGGATTTCACCAAGTCTTTTGTAGAGGAATTGTCTAAATCTTTAACATTCTCTTTTGCTTGAGTCATTCTTTTTGTTCCCCCTCCCTTCTCCCAATTTCATCAATCCCTTTTCGAAGCATGTCACGTATCGCTTCTGACCGAGAAGCGTAATAGCCCGCGTCGAGTAATCGCCGAAGGTCTTCGCTTAGTTTTGGTGGGATTTCAAAGGAAACCATCGCCAAAACTTTCTTTTTTTTTCTTCGCCCATTTGCACCTATCACCTTTTTCTTATCAATTAATAGTTAATAAGTGATAGTTTTAAAGTATATAAATAAGTTGCATAAGTTAACGCTGCGTGCATCAAGCTGCTTAGGAGAGGTAGTTAAGATGGATGTGGATGATAAAGGGCAGTATGATCCACAACCATAGGATATTAGCGGTTTTTTATGTTAATGAAGCAAATCTAAATGAGAAATTAATGAAAGAAGGATATGCAGAGGTTATGGATATTCCGCCTTCTGAGTTTGATTCTCGTGAGTGGGAAACATGAACTTATATGGGACAGAGCATACCTTACAATTACCTAATTGAAACGGCTGAGGAAAAATGTGCTAGAAGATTCAACTAAAAGGGGGAATATACGAAGTAAACTTCGGATATAATATCAAAATGGAAGTATATGCGAACTCGAGTGCGGATATACCGAAGCGGTACGACATGATGCGATTTTTAAACTTTTGGGAGTATAAATGTCATTGTTGAGGGATATTCAGGATGCAGCAATAAATTCCGAAATTGATATTTCTACTGTGTTAAGGAAATGTAAAGTATTAGCAGTTAGATTGGGGAATGAAAATTTCAAGAACTGGGTTGATCAAGAATTGAATGGATATAATAATATTGACAACTTACCGGACTATCGTATATTATCTGTTTACTCAAAGGGTGATTTTTCAGGGGCTTCTCGTATAGTAAAAAATGTGGATATACCCCTACTCTGTATTCCAGAGCAGCTTAGAGAAACATTTAGTAAATCATATTGCGCAGAACCTATATCAGCATATGAATCAATATTAAAATCATCCAAAGGCGGGAATTTTTACGAACAATGGGAACCTGATTTCCTTGCATTATATGGTAATAATATAATTCAAGACATGAGCTGTATGACTGCCCGGAAAGTGATTCCATATAGTTCAATGGTTTCATTAGTTAATTCAGTAAGAAATCGTGTTTTAAATTTTGTTTTAGAAATTGAATCAGAAGCACCCGATGCAGGTGAGGCTCCATTAAATAAGCCACCTCTTCCACAGGATAGGGTCACTCAAGTTTATTTTACAGCTATTTATGGTAATGTTGGAAATATCGCTGAAGGTAGCACAAATATAACTCAATCAGCTACATTAAATGTTTATAAAGATGATTTTAGTAGTTTAAGAAAACAATTATTAGAACTTAGAGTTCCCGATTCAGAAATTGAGGAATTAGAATCAGCAATGAATAAAGATGATAAAAATGAAGTTATTAAAACTAAAAGTTTGGGGGCTAAAGTTTCAAGCTGGTTAGACAATTTATTAAAAAAATCAGCTCAAGGAACTATCCCAATCATACAAAATGTAAGTGCAAAATTAATCTATAAAGCAATATCATTATACTATGGACTTGATTGAATATCTAAATCACGCCACGATCGACAACAGCGCATAGTCTGCTTTGGGATTTACACCTTTTAGCGCAAATTGCCTCGCTTCGCTCGGCAACTTCGACTATGCGCAAACCGTTAACAGCCGTTAATTTTTTCATTCTCAATTTTGGCAGCACTTTACAAAACTTTTCATGCTGCGGCTAACTTCCACTCATGGT
>CAZOEM010000190.1:0-5815 GCA_964578735.1 uncultured Halobacteria archaeon
ACAGTCCGCAGTATGAGAAGCAAAAAGCTCGCTTTGGCGAAGCCCTTGCTGAGATTATATTAACGCTCTACAAGTTTATTAAACGTTCAGGAATATTTTGCTGCACTTCAAGCGGTTTTTGAGACTGTAAAAGAGTCGGCATGGCAGGCGAAATATGTAGTTGATAGAGCGAAGCTGGAACGGAATTTCAAGCTGTACTTTGAAGATAAGGATTGGTATGGATTGGTATCATTCTTTATGCCTTATGCTGAGCACTTCTTGCTGCTATTCTGAAAAATTATGTGAAATATGATTTTGTGGTTGGGAATCCGCCGTATGTGCGGATACATCTACTGGAGGAGCAAAAGAAACACTATAAAGAACTTTACAAAACGGCACATGGGAAAAAACTTAAAAATTTATACTCACAGAGACGGAAATAAGGCAAATAGTTGATTTTCAAGATTCTGGTCTCTTTAAAGATGCAACGAACTATCCTTGCATTATTACTTTTCAAAGAAACAAAGCCACCAACAAGATATTACATTTTACGTTTGTACGGGTAAGAGCGCCTATAGATGAAGTTCTTTTAGCTATAAAGGAAAATTTTGCAAAAGATAGATACAAGGGTGAATTACTATGACATTTTCTCACAAGCCCAAAACGATTTGATGGAAGATATTTGGAATATTTATTATGCAGGAAGAAAAAAAAAGGTATTCAATAAAATATTTTTGTTGTATCAGAGCAAAATAAATGATTAAAATCGAAAAATATTTGCTTAAGCCATTCCTAAAAGGTAGGGATGTCAGAAAATGGAAAATCATTTGGAGAGGAATGCATCTTTTGTTTCCACATATGCAAGAAAACAGTACTATAATCGCCATTCCAGAATTAGAATTATATCCAATAAGAATAATTTTACTTACGATTTGGATGGATATTGTTTCTCTTTGGGTGGTGGTACGATCTATGGCATCTCATTAGTTGGTGATATCTGGTCTGAGCGGAATTATTATTATCTCTTAGGGGCACAGTCTAAAAAGTCAGTGATTTATCAACGCGGAGATCGCCGAGTACGCAGAGTTTTAAGACGGTTCCAACCATTACTTGTTTTTTCTGATGCCTCTGCGCTCTCTGTGTGCTCTGCGGTGAAATTCAAGGATATAGCAATTTCACTGGAAAAATCGACTGTGCCCATATCGAGTGTTTTATGTGCCCCTTTTTCTCTATCTGATAGAATGGGCTTAAATGTGCTTTAGATGATTATAACAAAATTTATGGGGGAAACGGGCAGAATTAATGACTGAATTTGCTATTAAAGGATGTTTAGACATGCTTCCAGAGGCTCATTTTAAAATTAAATTAAAATATAAAGTTAAATAATGAAATAACTATCGTAACAATCTTAACTTTTAATTTTAAAATAAAGAACATCAGGAGATATCTCAAAGACCTGGTGGAAAACAAGGTGGAGGTAGTAAAGGTCGAGCGAGGCAGATATTCCCTCTATCATCCTCTCTTCAGGGAATATCTACTGCAGGCTGGGCATCGCATTTAAAAATATTCCGCAATCAAATAGGCGCTGCTATCTCCATCTTCTCATTGTAATCATAGAGATAAATAGCACTGTTCAATTTCATCGGCGTTACCAACCCCTGGATATTCATCTCAAGCTCTACCTTGTTTTCTATCCTCGTAATATGATAATTATCTTTTTCAATCCAATATCTAATAGTAAAATCCTTCAGTTCCTCTTCCTTGATTGTTTCAAGACCTGTTTTCTTCATCTGCTCGACCACTTCCTCCTTATCTGGGATAACATCCAATACCCAGCCATTGTCCTCTTTATGCATCGTTACATTCGTGGCCTTGAGTATTATCGAGCGTTGTTGTGCTAATTGGTCGGAGCCGCTTTCCCATACAGAACGCTCACTTAGTTCCTGCGTTTGCCACGAGCCGTTTGATTCTCGTACGTATGCTGTATCACCGATGACAATCATCTCCACTGAACGATTCATCATTGTCATTGTAGTGCGCAGCTTATTATTTCGGTAATCCACGCAGCCTTCTCCGCTTGTCATCTCGACATCTCCCTCTTGTATTTGTGGCATCGAGAGGTTAGTAGAAATGGCAAAACAATACGAGTCCGTATCTTTTGATGCATCAACCGCTCTAAGGCTTAATACGTGAGCATCACTGATTTCACGATGCGAGGTGTAATAAACTACAGAGAAGATTGCCAATGCTAAAATGACAAGAACTACCAACAGTTTAATATTTATATTTTTGCTCATTGTATAATAACACTATTCTCTGATTTTTAGTCTTGTGTATATCTTGTGGAATCTCGTGGTTTGTTTGTGAACCCAAGAATTCTTGTAATGTGTGCACAGCGTGAAAACCACTGACAGAGGTATCACAAAGGGAAGCAAATATGCGCCGACAACGGCGCAGAGAGGTATTGTGTATCCAACGAATCCAAGCGAGAATATAGCTGCGATAAACACGAGAACCGCACCAGCTCCAACTAAAAGCGATTTCAAAAGCTTCTTTTTATCTTCTCTAAGTACCAGAACCGCTGCCAAACCGAGCAGCATAAGAAGGACGAACCAAAAACCGTTCAACAGGAACTGTGAGAAATATACTAAAGGAGTGATCAAAGACAATCTCGTAGCGGCTCTCAATCCATCGTTTTCTCTTAATGCATCCGCAATTGGAGGACTCGTTGTGTAATAAGTGGAAACGAATGCTTCTCCAACCGGATTCATCATGAGCACATCATCTCGGAAATCACGAAGCACGTTTATATTACTGTCCAAAGGCGTTCCGTAAGTTGCGGTTGCGATGTAACAAGGTGATGGTGCCTCTACATTCCATACCCACGTTTGCATATCCGTGCCATTTGCATTTGTAACGATTGCTGATACGTTGTGTTCGCCTACTACTTCCGCATGCAGCCAGTAATTAGCTTCCATTACGTTTTCATACGTGAACAAAAGCGAATCATTCAGATACCAGCTCACGTTTACCGCTTGATTTACCGTAACGTTAAAAGACCTCCAATTGTAGAGAATATCGTTAACAGGCGAAGGAGGCGCGAATGATACGATTTTAGGAGCTGCTGTTTTCCCTCCGAGTCCGTAAAAACATAAATGCGATACATTTGCCCATACAAAGCCCTCATATTCCTTCCCATACAGCTCATCATCCGTAGTATCCACGCCAGTATCAAACACCCAATCCCAATCCGCAGAAAGTTTTGCCCACTTACCTGTAGATTCATCGAAATAATACATCCTCAACGTGCTCTCATTTATATCACCCGTATCGTTTGCATCTCCATCTCCGTTTCTATCCAGGTCTGACGCCGTGTAATACATCTCGACCCATGCCCCGTTGATTATATCCCCTGTTTCATTCTGCACGTTCTCGCTTACATTTATCTCAAGATACCTTCCCACAGCTTCTTCATCCTCTGTCAATCCCGACTCATGAGTAAGTGCGAAAGAAGTAGTCGAAGCGTTATACCTGCTCATCTCGACCCACGGTGTCACCGCTTCCTCAAGCTCCACCCAAACAGAAGAATCAACCTCTTTTACCATCTCCACGCTGAAGAAATCTCTTGCAGATGGGAATTCCACCTCAACCAAATCCTGCAGTCGCGTCACCTTCTTGCTTTTAAGAATGCTCAACACACGACAGTAGTCGTACTTATACGGCTGCGAGAGCATCACTACCGTCTGCGTGGGCGTCCATACGCCATACGCAGTAGCAAGCCGGCCATAATCTGATTCCAGCATTTCCGACAGCGTGGTAACGTCTCCCGAATCATTCAAAATATCTCGCGTAATGTTTCCCGCAGTTCCGTTTCCATCCGGTCTGCCCACGAGCACGATGTATGGTGCATCTGAATAATTCAACAGCAGCTCTTCTGCCGTTACAACCGTGACGTTCGTATATTGTTTGAGTTTATCCACGAACTCGTAAGTATCCCCGTCCGTGTCGTGAGCGAGAACCACACGCTCCACCTGCGGTACGTGCGTATCCAGGTCTTCGGAGTCGTTTATTCCATCCCCGTTGGTGTCTCCATTTACCGGATTAGTTCCCAATTCCAGTTCCCATGAATCATTGAGCCCATCGCCGTCAGTATCACTGCACAGCGGGTTGGTCCACAGGTCTATCTCGTCACCATCCGGAACACCGTCGAAATCGGTATCGCTGTTCAATGCACTCGTGTTATAGGTAATCTCATAGCCATCCATTAAATTATCGCCATCGGAATCCGGGTTCCAGGGGTCGGTGCTCAGGTTGTACTCCTCCTTGTCAAACAGCAAATCATCATCAGAATCCGAGTCGAGCAGGCTTGAGTTGAATTGCTTTTCCTGCGAATCGGTTAGTCCATCGGAATCGGTGTCAGGATTGTTCGCGTCAGAGCCGAGGTCAAACTCTTCGAAATCCGATAGTCCATCGGCATCCGTATCGGTTTGTTTTGCGTCACTACCAAAAGTGACTTCAGTGCCGTCATCCAACCCGTCACCATCCGTATCATAACGCGTTATATCCGCCCCAAGCTCATTTTCCACGAAATCGCTCAGCCCATCACCATCGGTATCCAGAGCCTGGGGATTTGAGCCCCGATTGTACTCCTTGGAATCGTTCAGTCCATCGAAATCGGTATCCGCAAGCAAAGGCTCGCTGGTAACGTGGATGGAGTGCGTGCCGGTGAAATTGGTGAAGGAGATGTACCAGCCGGTGGTCTCGGTTTCGTCGGTGAGACCATCGTCGTCAGTACCCCGTGTGCTTGTGCTGGATTCCACCTTCTGGCTTGCTCCCGCAGATTTTCCGTGTACCTCATCATAATCACTGATTCCATCGCCATTCATATCCCTCGACCTTGGATTAAACCCTTTCTGGTATTCTTCACTATCATTCAGCTCATCCATATCGCTGTCGTTGAACAAGGGGTTAGACCAAACACTCTCATCGAACACCGGTCCAGAGCCACGATAAGTTAAGTTTATCCGCCAGCCGCGGTGTTCCTCAAAATCCGTCAGCCCATCGGCATCCGTATCTTTTTCATCGGGACGTGTGCCCAGTTCAAACTCAAGCATGTCGTTCAGCCCATCGGCATCGGTATCCGCAATGCGCGGGTTCGTGCCGTAATCCACTGCGGAATACACCTCAAACATATCCAAGAGTCCATCGGCATCGGTGTCCCATTTGTTTGCGTTTGTGTCACACTCAACGGGTACTAATTTCCATTTTTGGTCCCCTTTATTCCACCATGTCCACTGCCAGACGTTGGCGCCATTCGCAGTACTATTGCCACTGACGCTCAAGCACTTGCTGCTTCTATTGTTAATAATTTTGTAGTTGCCATCGCCAACGTGGTCAAGTCTCCAGTTCTGGTCAGTGTAATCCCCGTAAGGCTTTTGTACCCCGTTAGCTCCGTCATAAGTACCACCGTCCTCTATACTTAAACACATGCCGCTGTGTTTGGCACAAATCTTGTGATAGCCATCACCAACCGGCTCCAGTTTCCATTTCTGGTTATCCTTACCCTCGTACTCCCACTGCTCAACGTTAGCACCATTCGCAGTACTACCACCTTTGACGTCCAGGCACTTGCCGCTGTGTTCGGCACAAATCTTGTAGTAATTTTTCCCGCTCCCTTTTTCCTCTTCATCCAGAAGCCCGTCACCATCCTTATCACGCAAGGTAACGGATACGGTATTGACCACTTGACAAAATTCCAAAAAAAATATCAAACGCAGATAGGATAGCAAATAAAATAAGAAAGGAACCACAGATATGTGTCATTCAGCCATCTTTT
>CAZOEM010000191.1:0-5801 GCA_964578735.1 uncultured Halobacteria archaeon
CGAGTGGTTTCGTGGAGGGCTTTAATAACAAGATTAAGGTGATTAAACGGCGTTGCTATGGAATTCTAAACGTTAAACATCTGTTTCAGCGCATACACCTTGATCTTGAGGGATATTCCTTATTTGCTTGAATTATCAGGGCGATATGTTCCACGTAAATTACCAAAGAGCCATTTAATTTCTTCTGCGTTAATCCGTCAGTGTTAATCTGTGTCAATAATCAATTTTAGTTGGATATTATGCTTTCTTGCAAAAAAGAAAAGCAAAAATAACGTTTTTAGTCAATGTTTTTACCGAAGGTGAAAAAGTTGTTGGTAAAGCTTTTTGCTTGCAAAAAGGTTTGTGTTAATCTTGTGTAATCTCGTGGTTTTTACGATTCGCTATACAATACCCACCACCTTAGCTATCGAGCTCGAGCGGACATAACGGGTCTTCGGCCCATATATCGCCATGTTGCGCATATGCCCGTATCCGGCATCCGCCACCGCATAACTCCTTGTATTGGCACGAGCCACACTTGCCTTTCAATAGCTTCGTCTTCTCTCGGAATGCAGCAAGGACGGGATTTTCAGGATCGTTCCAGAGCTCACTGAATTTCCTTTCCCGGATATTACCGATTTTAAATTCTTCTAACTGCGCGAATTGACAGGGATAAACATTACCGGTCGGATCAACGTTCGCAACGCGGTCGCCGGCGCTACAAGAATCACCGGTATATTGTAGCAGTTTCAACGCATTTTCGTATTCCGGATTATTATCCGCTTTCAGTTTATTCAGTAAGAGAATACCGTCTTGAGGCGCATCGACAGTGAGGATTTCCATCTTCTCAGGGCCCAAATCGCACGCGCGCTGGTATAGCAAGTCAAAGACACGAGCAGTTTCTTCTGGCTCTAACTGAATATCATATATCTCTTTGCCCCGCCCGCTTGGAACAAGCCAGTAAAGACAGAATCGGGGCACGTTTAACTCAAGCGAAAGGTCAAGTAAACTCTCTAGTTCTAGATAATTGTCCCTCGTAATGGTGATCCGAATGCCGGCTTTAACATCTATTTCCGCACAGTTCTTCAATGCTTGCAACACCTTCTTGAAACATCCTGGCTGGTTCCTCATGGCATCATGCGTCTCCGCTTTTGCACCATCGAGCGAGATACCAACATACTCAATACCCACTGCTTTTAATCGTGCCGCGACTTTCTTCGTTATCAGTGTGCCATTAGTGCTCACAGCAGACTTTAGCCCTTTTTCTGTCGCATAACTAGCGAGCTCCCAGAAATCCGTCCTCATCAGCGGCTCGCCTCCGGTGAAGAGGACCAAAGGAGCCCTCATCTCGGCAAGGTCGTCAATGAACGCTTCTGCCTCCGCCAAAGATAGCTCGTTGCTTATATCCACGTCGAGTCCTGCATTGATGTAACAATGTGTACAGGCCAAATTGCACTTATTCGTGATATTCCAGAATATTATAGGTCTACGAGTTTCCGCAAATGCCAATAGCCCGCTAGGTACTTGATCCGGAGACTTCTCCCTGTGCTTTAATGCTTCACTAACCGTTCCTTTTCCATGTACAAGCTGCGTAATACGGATCATGCTACTTCCTATTTTGATTATATACTATACTATTTTAATTCGTTGTCTTAAAGATATTCTTTACCTATCTCATACATACCGAAAAGGTATTTGCTCAATATCAGGTGGATTAAAATTCCAAACTACAAATCCCAAATGCCAAACAATACCCAATGTCAAAATTCCAATGTTCAAAACACTCTTGCTAAGGGTTTGTTTTGAATTTTGATATTTGATTTTATTTGTGATTTGATGCTTGGGATTTGGGATTTTCCACAATCTATTGAGCATGTACCCGAAAAGTATCTCGTCTTCATAGCCCCTTAAAAACTTCGTCCCAATAACTCACAACCTTATCGGTCTTCTCCGCTGCTAGTCCTGTATACTTCGCGGCATCAAAGACCTTCGCCTTCTGCTCAGGCGTAAATTTATGTGTATATACTAATATCTCGTTGTCGTGCTCAAGAACCTCACGCAACGATTTATGCTCTTTATAGGCCTGAACAGTCTTCCTTCGTACGTATTCATGCGCGTTTGGATGCCCGAAGTAAGAAAGTAGGATGTATAATGGTTCTGCAATGATATTATCCTTAGAGAGCGCAAAATTCGCCCCCATCCTTTCACTATCCACCTCTAACCGCTCTGTGATTTTTCCTAGCTTCCTAACACAGTAATCGAAAACCACCAGTAACTCCTGCGTATATCGCTGCGATGCCGAATTCGTAAGGTCTCGTTGATGTTCCGAGATCTGGTCGAGATACATAGTTATAGCCTGCGGCATGAACTTTTTCCACAGGCTTTTTACACCTTCAAAACTAATAGGGTTCCTTTTATGCGGCATTGTTGACGAGCCCACCTGCCCCTCATCTACCCGTTCTCGCACCTCCCCGATCTCACTGCGCTGAAGATGACGCATATCATCGCAGAAATTGGCTAAAACTGAGAAACTACTTATAACGGAATGCACGAAATCGGTCATGGGTTCAGGCGGAACTATCTGTGTGGACACCGTTGCGGGTTTTAGGTTAAGCGAAGAGAGCACCTCGCGTTCGAACTCTTCCGGGTCGTCAAAAAGCAATGACGTTGCATTATATGCACCCACAGCACCCGAGAATTTACCTACTAACTTTCCTGTTGCTTCTCGCAACTGCAATATCTGCGTGCCCCACCGGTTCACATACTGCGCAATTGCGAACCCGAAAGAAATAGGCTCTGCATGCTGCCCATGTGTCCGCCCTATTTGTAATGTGTCCTTTTCTCTACGTGCTAAATTTAGCCATGCACGCTCCAGCAGGATCATATCAGGGATAATAACGTTCGTTACGGCATCTTTATACCTGAGCGCATTTGCGGTAGCCACAATATCATAAGACGTGGCACTGAGATGCACGAAAGGTTTCGCCTCATCGCTTACCCGGCGTCTAATCACATTAACAAGAGCCCGAATGTCATGTTTTGTATGCCGCTCCTCTTCATATACCTCTTCGGCAGTCACTTTTGACGCGGCTTCTACTATCTCAGCGCATAACTCGCTCTTTAAAATGCCCCTGCGCTCGAAGACACTCGCAACAGCCGCTTCTACTTTCGCTTTATACTTTACGAAAGCTTCCTCTGATAGATAATCCCTCAGTTCATCCACGGCATATCGATAGTCCGTTGGCGAGTATGCCGAGAAGTCTATTTCTTCTTTCATTTTCACGTTTTTAAGGACTTTTCATCCCCTTTTCTTATGTATTTACTTTCCATTAATTCCAGGATTTTATCCCTGATTTGCCTCAACTTTATATTGTTTGGATCAAGTTCTAAATCGTCAACATCAAAAAAATACACTTCACTTTGTGCTTTCTTTTTGAAATAATGTTTGACTTTATCATTATATTCCTTAAAATACCTTAGATCCACAGCTATTTCATAAGAACGCCCTCGTTGAAAAATCCTCCGCCCAGTGATAGTATGTCCTGAATTTGGCCCCCCGCATCTGACTGCAATATCAAAACGATACTCATGGCATAGATGCGCCGTCATTTTCCCTTTCCCCGCTCCTCCAAATTGTCCACCCACGACCACTACAATAGACATATCATTTCCCGCCCCCTAATTTTTGTTCATCATTAAAAGCGGGTATAATTAGATACTCTTCGTCAACGTTCCCTATTGCTTCATAGTTCCCGGCGAGATAAAAATAGCCTACTAAAGCGGAAGTGAGTGCATCAAGTTCATCATGAGTAATAGTTTCCCGTTCTGAAGAGACTTTTATACCCATATTCTTTAAGTCTATTTCTAACTCATTTACGTTAACACGTTTTCGAGGTATTCCTAAGATGTCCTGGGCAGCCCCGGGATAGCTTTCTATTACTTCATACCCAAAATGTTCTTCAAATAATTTAGCCAATTTAATACCTCTCTCTGTTAGTTTTTGCATACTCTTGATCAAGCACGGGTATACATTGATACCTCTCTTTTTTAGAATCCTTTCGCACTCACGAGTAATGCCAAACTTCCTGCATTCACAGGAATCATCAACACAATACCTACCATTAGGAAGGCTAAGAGGAGAGTCTATGGATATTACCGTTGGTCCCGCACTCATCGTTTTAGTGATAATTTCATCATCCGTATTTACTGCCTCCAAATACGCTTTCTTCTCTTTAAGTACGCAAAAGCCAGATTTTCTCTTTTCTGAGCCAGATAAATCTATTCCAACGGATATAGGGGCACGATTTTCCTTTCTTATTTCTTCTATTAAAATATCTAATTCCACATCGATTCTCTCTATTTTCTTCCGATTTATTCTAAACAACGGTTCATTATTCAAGTATGCTTCGAATAAACCGTTATGGGGGTATTTGGAGGTGATCATAGGTATATCAAAAGGGATAAAAGTATCGAGATGGTAATCAGTTTTTTCCCTCTTCAAGGTACCAATTAATTCTTGCTGAGAGCGGTTATGATTTATTTTGGATTTGATTTCTTCAATCTTCTTCTGATAACACAAGTCCATAAGACCCTGTAAGTTTGTTGTATCACAGATATTATATAAGAGTAGCGTCTCCAAAGCCTTATCCTCTCCTTTCACAAATCTACTCCACAGTACCGCTGCTTCCAGCCCATTGATTTCTTGCACATCTTTTGGTCTTGTGATTTCCAATTTCTCTTCAATCTCTTTTAGTGGTCCTGTTACTCCGAGACTTCGTAGAAGATATCTTAGGTCAATATGTAATGGCGGAATTTTGGCTTTCGGGAACTCTTTCTTAATAAAAGGGATGTCAAATAATTTCCCATTAAACGTCACAACCATCTCATAATCCATTAAATGATTTAATGCCTCTTCTAAGTTACTATCTTTCACGAAAAATTTTATGTTATGCCCGTTGAAAGTACCGATGAGTGTTATTTTATCATAATATAACGAAAGTCCTGTTGTTTCTATATCTAAAAATAGCGTTTTATCACGGAATTCCCTATAAATTCGCCAGTATTCCTTTTGTGGCAAATGCTCTGCAAAGAAAGAAGCATCATGCTTATAGAAGGCGTTCTCAGCTCTATCCAAATAGTCTCTTATTACCCTTCTTTTGTTCTTACCTAATCCAATAATATGCCCACTCTCTTTCAAATCCTCCCAGGTTAAGATGCCTTTTTTCCACAATTTTTCTTCTGTTTTTTTACCAATTCCCGGGATGAAGATAAAGGTGCTTTTTATCATGCTCTTTTACCATAGTATTAGTTTAATAATGGGATAATGTATTAATATCTTCTGCTTAGCTATGCAAATAGAAAGAATGAATAGTGGCGTTACAAACAAATAGCCTATCCCCAAAAATCTGTGGTTTTCTTGGCGACTGACTGCAGCTTCTGTTTTATTGACCCCTCTTTATCCCGTCTTTCATCTATCCTCAATGTTGTAACGACCCTTACTGCACCTTGTTCGAAGACTGACTCATGCACTACTTTAACCGCATTTAAAACTAACGTTAGAGTCTCTACTTCAAATATGGTGCCCATAGCAGTAAGTTCCGGATTTAATCCCAGCTTTTCCAGCTCTGATACTACTTCCGCTACGTATTTACTCACGCTTGCTGTTTTTGTTCCTATTGGAACAACAGTAATCTCAGCAATTATCATTGCAACCACCCAAAATGATTTTGTAATAAATATAATCTAATATACTTTCGCGGGATATATTAATCAGGCATTTATAAAGTAATTTTTTTAGATTTTAAGGAAAAATATATCATCCC
>CAZOEM010000192.1:0-5800 GCA_964578735.1 uncultured Halobacteria archaeon
CACTCATCTTAGCCGGGAGTCTTTTATCCTTCAGTTTCCCATCCATCAACATATCATTGCGGTGTTTCGGCACAGTCGAATTTTCCAGTGAAATCACTATATCTTCAAGTTTTACCGCAGAGTGCGCGGAGAAATTCCACAGCTCAGAGAGCCTATCGGACCAACAGCTATGAAAAAAATGAAACAAAAAGAAGAAAAAGGCGAAAATTCTTTAGCGACTGATCCAATATTAAAGAAGGGGGTGCTCCCCATTTATAGTTGGGGTATTTATTTCATTCATTTTTAATTCTCTTAGCTTGAAGGGGGAGCACCCAATATTAATCAACGTAGACCCAGAAGAGGAATTAGACATATTAAATGAGACAGCACGAGAATTAGGAATGGCGGCAATGATAAATTTGCGGCTTGCTGGGTTTCCGCTCAAGCATATAACGTCACCGGCAATAACAACGTTCAGCGAATGGAGTAAGTTCTGTATTCCTATTCAGCGAGCAAAAGAGGTTTTCCAAAAGGTTCTACGCTTAGATCATCTGATTCCCAATGACTTGAAGGTTCATCTTGGATCTCAGATTACAGATAGGGGTGCATACCATCAGGTACTTAATGAGCTAATAAAATTAGTGGTGGATGCCGATAAAATCGGCTTTGACGTTAAGGGAATTAATATAGGCGGTGGCTGTGGCATCCAATATCTAGGCAAAGCAGAATGGAACGGGATAAAGAGTAAAATTGCGGATACAAACGATGCTACTTGGGCTAATGAATTGATCGGGTACAATTGCAATAAGGAATGGGTTAGTGAAGAGCTCTATTGCCCGTTCACGCCCGACACATTTATACAAAAATTGTTTAATGATACTTATACCGCAAACAGAACATTTAAGGAGCGATTGGAAGCGATAGGAGTTCCAAAAGTGGTTTTTGAGGCGGGAAGAAGTCTTGTCGGTAACGCACAAGTAACGTTAGTAAGAGTATGCCATGTAGGAACAACTCCTAACGGGCAGAACATAGTTCATGTAGATGCGGGCGTTAATCATCATTCTCAGAACATTATTGTTCCGGAACAACTGCATAGAATGGAGATTGCGAACGACATAGACTCAGAGTCGAGTTTCGAAACGTTTATCGCAGGTAATTTGTGTTATACCGGCGATTTGCTTTGCAGGATAAAGAATATGTTGAACGGTAAGCCAAAAAGAGGTGATTATATCATCATTTACGATACCGGTGCCTATTCCGATTTCTTTGCTTCTAACACCAATTCATTTCCGAGGCCTGCTAAGGTAATGGTCACCAAAGCAGGAAAGGATAGACGATTAGTAAAACGAGAAAGTCCGTTTGATGTATTCCATAGAGATGTGGATTGCAATGCCTGGCTGCTGTGGATGTATAGTCATTTGCGGTGCCGAAGCTAAAGTAGCCGGCCTTATCCATCGGGGAAACGGTGGTGATGGTGACATCTATCTGCATAGAATCACGTAATAGTCTTGGCAACGGAAATAAGTAAACCGGTACGAAATAGTTAAGCCCCTCCTTGACTAAAGCTCTATCTGAACCGCTAACAAACCACGAATATGCCTGAATACAATCAGAGAGGTCCGGCGCGAGGACCGTTTTGGCTGCATGCTCCAGTGGCAGAAAGGAGAAGATTTCGAGCTCTTTCAGGTCATCTTCTCGCGCTCTATCGGCAATAGCGGAAAGAAGGGCAGGGGGTTCTGCTATACTCATGCCGTGTACAATGGTATCGCCGCTCTTTATTCTCTCAACCGCCTTTTGTGCTGTGGTCAGCTTTTGCCTGTATTCTATCACATATATATTCATATTGCTCCCTCCATTAGAGACATACCTATCTTTGAGTCCAAATCAATCCATGAACCAACGTAAGAAACTATGACTTCGCAATCAGGAGTTATATATCTCGCACCTGCATAATAACCTGCTAAAAATCGGGTTATAACAGGAATGTCCATACCGCCGACAAAGCCTGTTTTGTTTGTTTTCGACGCCATTGCAGCCAAAGCAGCAGCCAAAAAGGAACTCTTCTCGTCCCGAAACGAAAGAGAAGCCACGTTTTATCGCTCTGATACCGTGCCATCAAGCAATACGAATTTTTGTTCCTGGAACTCTTTTGATACGTCCCGGAGTGCATCTGCCTGATTTGAGCCGGTACAGATAATAATATCATATGCTCCCGCATATCCACGATGTAAATCATCGAACTCTTGTATTGCATTTGCAACCACATAATCCAGCTTAATGTTCAGTTTCTCTTCCGCTTTCTTAGCGCCTGAAAGGCATACACTATTGAAACCGTCTAATCCACCGGTATCAAATATGATGGCTACTTTAGCTTTTTCTCACTCGCCCCACGTAGGCATGGGCCATATGAGTTCTTTTGTAGCAAGATTCCAGGGCCATACGGTGTAATAATCTTGATCAATGATCTGACAGATAATGCCATTACCCCGGATATTCTGATGCGTCTTCGGATCAAATCTAACCCCATCCCAGGGCATTATGAGCACATCAGCCGGGACATTCGTATCCGGAAGCGCATTACGAATTGCTTTGGGATTCGATGAGCCTGCGCGATTAATAGCTTCTGCTAAGACCATCATCCCGGTGAAAGCGCGTGCTGAATTGCCGTCCATGTCAGTCCCGTAGCGCTCTTTGAACATTTGATTTACCGTACCTACGAGCGGTTTAGTCCCCACCAAATCGCGGGACCATACATTATTGATTATATCAGCAGCAAACAGGACACCATTCTTAACATCGGCGCCAGTTGCAGCTAAAGAGCCAGAAAGGGGGTATATTGCACCGACTTTTACGCTTTCTTCTCCCTCTTCTATGCGACTCGCCATCCCGGCAAGTGAAGACATTAGAATGGCGATCAGAAACGCACCAATAAACCTTTTGTTATCATTTCTCAGCCATTATATGTGGCCTACGTTTTATGATATAAAGATTTTAATTAAAAAGCTTTTTATAGTTTGACATTTAGATACGTATGAGGAAAGCTATAAAAAACCGTTATAATAGAAGGAAGTGAAAAAGAAAATGAAAAAGAAAATGAAGGTGAAACTAGTAGTCGTAGTTGCAATCGCAGCAGTTATGATGCTTTCGAGTTATGCTGCGGCATTGAGTCAAGATGAAATAGCTGGTCTGATGCTTAATGCGTCAGAAGTAGATACCTACAAGTTTGACATGAACATGAACATGAACATGACGATGACAACGGAGATGCTAATGGGCAACGAAACTAATGCAACTGAAATGGCAATAAAAGTCAATGGGAGTGGCGAGAGGGATTATGTGAATGAATCACTTTGGATGGCAATGAATATAAATGTGAACACGAGTGAAAATGAGGGTGAGGACACCAATATGAACGCAATTTTGAGTATGCTGGGAATAATAGATATGGAAATGTACCTCATCAATAACACAGTGTACTCGAAGGTGGACCTGGGTATACCATTTATGCCAGTATTGTGGATTACGATGGAACGGCCGCTGGAGAATAATACATACAATAATACATACAATAATATATACAATAATACATACAATGAGTCCCTCTGGGCATCTAAGGACCAACTAGAACTGCAAAAGGAGCTACTGAATTGCTCGAACGTGACGCTTTTAGATGATGCGGAAGTGAACGGCGTAGATTGCTATGTGCTAAAAATCGTGCCAGACGAAAAGTGCTGGGAGAGCATAATGAATCAATCTAAGATGTTGATAAAGTTATCTCCTGGAATGGAAATGCAAAACACATCTGACATTGCCAACCAGAGCATAAGCAACATAACCATAACAGAATGGATAGCAAATGATACGATGTTCGTGATGAAGTCAGTAGCGGCAATGGATATGACGACTACAAGTCCGGATACGGAAGAGGAAGCTAAAGTGGCGATGGACTATACGATAACATTCGACGATTATAACGTGCCTGTAACGATAGTGTTGCCACCAGAGGCAGAGGGCGCTATGGATATTGATATTAGTGACCTGCTCGGTATGCTGCCTGGGGGAAATTAAACCGATACGCAGCCTTAAATAGATGAATCCAACACATAGGAATGAAAAGAGGACTCTTTCCTCTTTTTTATATTTTTGATTTCTGTAGCTAGATTTGCTTAAATGGGTGATCTAAAAAGGCCGTTTTGGGGCATAAGCAATTGTGTGATCATCACCGTAATCAAGCGCCAGAATTGCCAATAATGATACTTTGAACCAGTTACTCGAAGCGCAGTTGCATGAGATGGACGAGGGAAAGAGGAATGCGATAGTGAGAGAAATACAGAAGATATATGCAGAGGAACTCCCCGCTTTGACGCTTTACTACCCAACGTGGTACTGGGGACATGACGGTAGCGTTGACCTTTATTATACCCTGGGCGGTATTGCATCCGGTATACCCATCCCACTGAACAAGCTGGCTTTTAGGGTCTACAAAGGCGATCTAGCAGCTCCAGTACCCACAGCTACTAGTGCTCCCGCACTAGCAGCTACTGAAACACCCGTTCCTGGTTTTGAACTTGTAATTTCGATTCTTGCACTAACTACGATAGCGTATCTACTAAAAAGACGAAGAAATGACTGACCATAAAAGATGAAGATACCAGAAATAGGAACCTATGCGATTTCCTTCCGCATATTGTTAGCCCTAATCTTTTTACTACCACGGCTGATGCCTGGCGACCCGCTTACCGCGATCTGTGGCGAAGAAGTTCTTGTTGAGATGACGCCGGAGCGGAAAGCCGAGCTAATGCACCGCTTTGCTTTAGATGCACCACTATGGAAACAGTTTTTCGTTTATCTAACAGCAATGATGCACGGTGATTTCGGATACTCATACTTACTATAACGCCCCGGTATTAGGAGTGATTCTTGAAGCACAACCATGAACCCTGCTTCTCGTTGGCTCTTCGCTTCTTCTTTCCACAGTACTAAGCATAATTATAGGAATAGAGTCTGGCTGGAGACGTGGTAAGATCACTGATAAATCTGACGTTGAAAAGGGTGAATCTACCAGCGGGGCGTTTTTTTGCCTATCCTCATCAGTTGAGCGGCGGAGAGAAGTAGCGGGTGTTGATTGCAATGGCACTGGCAAACGATCCTGATTTGATTATTCTGGACGAGCCCACAACAGCTTTAGATGCTCTCACCAGAGTAGAAATAATTAACTTGATGCATACCGTGTGTAATGAGCGGAAGCTGACAATACTTCTATTAACCCATGACTTCTACGCAGCTTCCACGCTCTCTGATAGAATGGCAGTGCTATACGGGGGTAGAATCGTAGAATTTGGTTCCACTCCTGTTCTTCTCTCTAACCCTCGACATCCATACACGAGAGGGCTGCTCAGATGCTATCCGAGCATGACAACAACGAAGGACCTGCAGGGGATAAAAGGCAAAATTGAGTTCGTTGATGTCGGCTGCCCTTTTTACCCGCGTTGCACACAATCAATAGGAAAGTGTCGCGAAGGTGCGCCACGGTTAGAGGAATATGACGGGCGGCTCATTGCCTGTCATAGAGGTGGAATCATACCGCTCTTAGAGTTGAGGGACCTGAGAAAGTCATTTGATTCCTTGAATGCTGTTGAGTCTATTGATCTGACGCTGTATGAGGGAGAGACTTTAGCTCTGGTCGGAGAGTCGGGTTCGGGGAAGACAACAACAGCAAAGCTAATCATGGGCATTTTTGAAGCTACGGAAGGTCGGATATACCTTGAAGGGAAACAAATCCTCGGCAGGGAGAAAAGCTTCTATCAACGGGTTCAAATGA
>CAZOEM010000193.1:0-3214 GCA_964578735.1 uncultured Halobacteria archaeon
TGCGATGTTTATTACCTATTCTGATAAGTTCTGATTCGAGTATAGCACCTTCTCGTCCCGCCTCTTTAAAGCCTGCCGAGATAACTACTACGTTCTTTATTCCCTTTTCGCCACATTGTTCAAGGACTTCCGGGACATTTTCAGCGGGAACTACTATAACTGCCAGGTCCACAATCTCTTCTATTTGAAGTACGGTAGGGTAGCACTTGAGACCCAAAATCGCCTCGTACTTTGCGTTTACCGCATATATTCGCGCACTTTGCTTCCCCTTTGCTCGCTCTTGAAGTGGAAGTAAGTTCTTGAGAAGGGTATTCCCCACCTTACCCTCTTTTGGGGTTGCTCCTACTACTGCTATACTCTCAGGATTGAACAGTTGGTCCAGCGTAGTCATTATAATTTATATCCCCTCAGTTTAATAAAAAACGTTGTATTTGTAGTTTGGAATTTAGTCCACTGAATATTGAGCAGTTACATGCTTTGCAAAGCGTGCATGTACGCAGCGTTTGTTTCCTTCGCTACCGTTTTCCATGAATGCTTCTCAGCAAATCGTCTACCATTGTTACCCATTTTAGCTCTTACCTCATTGTCTTGTAACAAAAGTATAACTGCATTGCCCAGCTCTCGTTCGTTCGCTGGCCCAACGAAAAGAGTATCATTGCCGTTTAGCTCGGGCAATCCTCCAACGTTGGTCGCAACAAGAGGCTTAGCCATCGCCATCGCTTCCAGTGCGAACAAGCTGGTGGCTTCGATCAAGCTTGGCAGCACTGCTATGTCCGCAGCAGCGAGATATTCCGGCATGACACCATAGGGTACAGCACCAACAAAATCAACGTGCTTTGAGACGCCTATATCAGCAGCGAGTGCTTCTAACCTCTGGCTTTCAGGTCCGTCGCCCGCGATTATCAGCTTACATCGCTCCTCGGCGAGGACATGTTTCATTGCTCGGAGCAGGTATTCAAGCCCATTCTTCTTTACCAACCGCCTTGCAGTAAATAAAATAGGTAACGAATGATCCTGCTTTACGGACTCTATGTCCGGCTGGAAATGGTTGATATTAACGCCATTATGAATTACCCTCAGCCTATCTGCGGGTGCACCCCAGGCAAGTACTTGCTCAGCAAAATACATAGCGGGATGAATCTGTAGATGGACGTGCTTGGCGAGCATGGGTGCCAGAAACCGCTCGCAAGAACGATAAAACCCAGCAGTTATCGGATTTGCTATCTCGCTCCAGATAGGATAGTAAGAGCCGTGTATCGTGTTTACTGCAACTGCATGGTTCATCCGTGCGAGGTAGCTTGCTATGAACCCGCTCATATAGATGTGCCCATGATAAATGTCATACCCTTTTAGGCGTCGTCCCAGCACTGCGAGAGGGAATAAGGCTTGTCTGGACAGCTTGAGGTTAGATGCATTCCACGTTAGCCGCATGGTATTTAGCAAATCCACAGGAAGGATGCGCAAACCATCTACGTAGCGCTCAGTACATGAATCCCGCGCACCTGTCAGGATAGTAACATCATTGCCAAGTGCGACAAGCTCCTTGCAAAGCTCTAAGATGGCGACGCGTACTCCGCCCATTATATCCGTGCTTTGGGGTCCCAACTCGTAAATATGCAGTATCTTCATCTTTACTTTACTCACTTACTTACTTCTTATTATTTCCTTTATTCGTGATGCTATCTTCTCCAGGGTCATTACTTGTGTGGTCTTGGCCATACAGGTTAAAATACGATCGAGAAGTGCGGGTTTGAAAACAGGTTCGTATGACGGGTGGCAGTAAAGGATGAAAGGTGGAGAACGGCTTAGCTTCTCTTCGACAGCCCCAAGTATTTGGGCATCACTGAGCCCGGTTTCCTCATGCTCGCCTATTGACCTCATACTTACCGGAATCTGCAACGTTCTGCATACCCGACCCTCTATTACAGGATAGAATGCCTTCGCAGCCACAAAGTCACTGGCATAATAAAACTCGAAATCATCCAGCACAGTGAGAAAATCCGGCGTTACTTTAAATCCAGGCGAAGCAAATGATTTAGGATAAAACCCGAATGCCCGCTCAAACAGTTCACAGCCACGAGCGATTAGAGCACCTATCTCTTCGCCTGATTTCGCGTCAAGCTGGTTCATCCAGTTGTAGTGGTCATATCCGTGCAGTCCGAGTTCGTGTCCATTATCCAGGATCAAGTCGATGTTTTTGGATTTTAGGACCTCTCTTTTAAAGAGCAAACCATTGAGCATATGCAGCCCATACCGTTTGAATGCTCTTCTCCTTATGAGGTTCAGCGGATTGACGTAGTGTCTCATATTCCAGGCAGTGTTGTCCGGACCAGAGGTGGCGAAGAATGTCGCTTTTATACCTTGCCTGTTCAGCATGTCCAACAAAATAGGCAGCAGTTCCGCATCCTTGACACCGTCTATGTCAACTCGAAGTCCGGCGTATTTCATTTTATTGCATATAACGTATAACTTCCTCCTGTTTAAGACACTGATTTACACAGATTTACACAGATTTTTTTTTGTTGTTGGGCTAGGCTATTTTTAACGGCATTGATCTTTTAATCTGCGTTAATCTGCATTAATCTGTGTCCATAAAAGATGCATATTTATTTCTTATCCATCACACGGCGTTTTACAGTCACAGACCTACCAAAGTTAATTAGAAGACCGACTTCAATACCAGTCGCTTTAAGATAGTTGACGAGCTGAACTTCATGAATTTCAGACATTTCTTTTACGGCTTTGATTTCAAGAATGACTTTTTCATTGACGACAATATCAGCGACATAATTACCAACGATTTTACCATGATAATGAACTGCGATAGGCTGTTCCACAGCTACATTAAATCCAAGTGTTCGAAGCTCACTAACAAGTGCATTTTGATACACTTTCTCTAAAAACCCATAACCAAGCGTATTGTGCACTCTTTGGGCTGCTCCTATTATCTTCTCGGTTATCTCTCTATGTTTGTAATTTTTCATTGTATATAGTGTATAACTTCTACCCATTTAATTTAGGACGCAGATTTACACAGATTTAATTTCTTCTGCGTTAATCTGCGTTAATCTGTGTCAATAATTTATTTTCTTATAAACATAAAAGTAGACATAAAGGAAGATGAGATACCAAAGAGGAAAGAGGATATAAATAGTCCAGAAGTGTGCGGTCCAGAGCGCAGCTTCGCCATAGTAGTAGCCGACTAACAGCAGGA
>CAZOEM010000193.1:3224-5773 GCA_964578735.1 uncultured Halobacteria archaeon
ACCAAAGCTGAATACGCAGCCTGCTTTTCTCGCTGGGAGTGGTCTATCCAGCATCATCAATGCAAAGAGCGCGATAAAGAGCCCCATTGTTGCAGGTCCCGCACAGGCAGCGCTAACAAGAACCCCTATTTGCTCGCCTGTGGCGCTTACGAAAGTGATCCACTGCCCGAGACACTCCAGCGGATAGCCAAGCATGGTCAATATCCACATCGCAGGTAAAATGATGGTTTGAGAATAGGGTAAATCTGCAAACCGGTTGACAAGTAGTGGGAATAAAATGGAAAAGCCATATATTACCAACATAATCCCGGGTATGAGCATTCCTTTACCAAAGAGGATAATAAAAACGGCAAGCCATGCTAAAAGTAACTGGAAGACGAGTAAATCAGCAATATCCGGTATCAGCAGCGAGACGATGAGGAGAATCAAACCGAGAACGATTGATACCGGGCTATACGATTCCTCTTTCATTCCCTGCACTATATCCTTCCTCTTGAGCCACAGCCAGATACCACACAGTAGGAGAACAGCCCATGGAGCGGCGTGGTTCTGTCCAAGGATGTAATTTAGGGTGAGCATCGTGGCGATGTCATCTAACAATTGGTGTAAAAGTACGAATGATATGATAAAGCAGACAGCGAAACAAATCGCCAGTTTTTCCACCAACCCGCGCAACTCTTTGTCTAACATCTTTATTGGACTATAGAAGATAAGGGAGCACTCCTACTAGCATGATGTTGTTCATAGCATGTGTGGCGATTGGAGCACTGAGGCTTCCGGTCTCATAATACAGATAACCAAAGATCATACCACCGAAGAAGACAAAGACGAGTTCTGGAACCGACCGCCATGTGAGGTGCATAATCGCAAACATGATACTTGCAGACACGAGCCCAATCGTTGTGCCGAATGCAATAGATAGGTTTCGCTGGATCAAAGCCCTGAATAGTAGCTCCTCACCAAGAGCTACAAAAAAGTACATATAGATAATGTCTTTGAAGAGGTGCACGAACTCAAAGGAGGGGTATGCAGGTGCAGGCGTTAATACAAAGTATTCGATTGTTCCTGTTGGGATGCCTATAAGGATACCTATGAGCGTATATTTCAAAATTTTGTCCTTCTTAAAGCCCAGTTCTTCAAAACTGAGCCGCTTCTCGTAGACATAATAGAAACAAAGTCCAATGATGGTGGCATAAACTGCTGGTAGCAAATACGCCTGATGTATGAAGAACCAGGGCAGTGAAGAAGTTAAGAGGATATAGATAGGCACAAGTGCAAGGCATTCCGCAGAGTCTATAACTTGCACGCTCATCTCCCTTACTGAAATTACAAAGTATATTCCGAGAGCAGTAAACAACGCCATGAGAATGCCGATACGCACATCCCGGAATGCAAAGATATATTCAGTAAGCGAAATGGCGATAAATATGCCGAGAATCAACAGCCAGTCCCACTTAGAGTTGCTCATATTGCGTGCCATTTTTTCATTGTATATAAAGTATAACTTCTACCTATAAATTTAATTTAGGACGCAGATTTACACGGATTTACGCAGATTTATTTTAGTTTAACCATGTTGATTCTTATCATCTGTGTTAATCTGCGTTAATCTGTATCTATAATAATATAATTTATTTTTCTTCATTTCTTATGTAATATGTCATCTCTTCGATTGGTGCTAATTCGCCCTCCTTGTAAACTACAAAGGATACTTCTCCTTTAGTAATCCTTTCCGGATAGATATGGTGGATGTAGGTGAATATCCCGCCTTTGCGGATTAGTATGTCTTCAGTGTACTTCTTTCCGTCCACGGTTACAAAGATGGTATAGTTCATGTCTTTCTGCTCGTGGTTGATGATGTCGAACTGAATGATTCGCTCGGTACCGCGTTCAAGCAACTGCGCGCGCTGCACCGAGCTGTATTCGAGCTCGCTCGTTATCGGATTGTAGAAAGCAAGAACTATAAGAACTGCCAATATGACAAGAGAGAGGATATATACGATTTTAAGCTTTTCCATTTATTTATTTATTCATCCTTCCCAGCGAAGTTTAACCTTCTCGCCTTTCAAGAAGTCTATCTCATATCAACACACCAAAAAAGTTTAAAACATATAAGGGTTATATAATATAATAATATACTTTAGGAATTACCGGCTTTGCATGTTTAATAGTGCTTTTGATTGATTAAAAGTGCAGATATCAAAATAAAAGTGTAGAATTGAAAGATTACGAAAGTAGTACGTGGGAAATAATTTCATCTGTGAGTGGGTGTAATTCATCAATTTCATCAAGAAGCGCATCATTCCTATCTGAAGGATGATAATATAAGTGAACAATTGCTCCACAATCTTTTGCCTTTTTTATTGCAGGTACAAAATCAGCATCTCCTGCTACCAAAATTGCATGATGTATTTGTTTCTCAAAACACATATCTACAATATCAAGAGACATAAGAACATCAACCATTTTTTGTTTAAATCTTCGCAAATTTTATTACATGACTTTCGGCCATTATAGGTTATAGCAACGGATTAAATTAAACAACTTTA
>CAZOEM010000194.1:0-5767 GCA_964578735.1 uncultured Halobacteria archaeon
CCCTTAGGGTTTCTGGTAGGACTATTTGCATAATAATCACTATCATACCAGTCGGAACGCCATTCTCGGACATTACCTGCCATATCAAAACAATTATAGGGACTTTTACCCTTTGGGAATATTCCTACGGGGCTGGTACGGAGCAATCCAGACTCAGATGAATTACACAAATTCTTATCGAAGTGTTTGTTCCAGGGATACTTTAAAGCATTAGTTCCGTGAGCTGCTTTTTCCCACTCGGCGTCCGTCGGCAAGCGGTACCTGTATCCCGTTGTTTCACACAACCACTTAACATACGCCGATGCCTCAAACCAGCTTATTCCAACCACAGGGAAGTTGGGGCCATTCCAGTTTTGGTTATGCCAATAATTAGGTTTGGTAATCTCGTTTTCAACACGCCACTGCCATCCTTCTTTTGTCCAGAACTCTTCCCTGTCATAACCACCGTCAACAATAAATTCTTTAAATTCTTCATTGGTTACCGGGTACTTGCCGATCCAGAAATCGTCAAGATAAATTCCGCATTGTGGTTTTTCATTAGAATCCGCATCATCCTCACTACTACCCCGCATGAACTTGCCCCCTTTTACTAGAACCATATTATGCTCTTTAATACGCAAGTCGCCCAGTGCACCGACGATTTCGCCTGCCTCGAATCGCTCTTCCAGACTAGCATTAGACTCAATCAAGTCATACAGCTTCTCACGTGCAAGAGTCACAACTTTATTATCCCTTTTAGACGGCTGGAAATCGCGGATTGCCTTAGAACCGAGCAGCCAGAGACGTCTTTTGATTTTTTCATCTTCTTGTTTTGTATTTAAAATCGCCTCTACTACGTCGTTACTCCTCTTTCTCATCTCAATATTCAGGAAACCGGTATAAAGGAGAATCGTTTCCGCCCACCAGTCATTCTCAAGAAATTCAGTATAGTCAAGATCCATATAAACGATCTGCTTTGCCGCCATAAATTCCTGGAATGTTAGATGAGTGAACTCTATTTCGCCGCCGCTAAGCCGGTTAAATAACCCGCAGTTGAGTTCGATTTCGTCAAACAGATGCTTTATATGCCTTTGGTACTCATTCGCCTGCTCATTATCCTTTTGAACGGAAATTTTCTTCAATACATCCAACCCATCACCTACTTCAAAGGTCTTGAGATTCTTTTTCTGCATCTCAAAGGCTAAAAGCATGATAAACTCCCAAACCTCGTCCACTTTCTCAGGTTCCGCAGGGTCGTGGAAACGTCTCCACAATAGATTCTTTACTATGCGATCGTAGAGTTCAGCTCGCTGTCCCGGAATCTGCCCGCCTGCCAAATAGAGGACGCACACCGCGGCTAATAGCAGTGGGTTCTGAGTAAAAACCGATACATGTTTATGAAACACTATATCCGAGATCATACCTTCTGCAGTCCGATCTGCAATTCCAGTGGCTTTGCCTGAGACTGCTATGAACCATTTCCTTATGAACTCGTTTATCTTTTGATCATCCAGATATTCGATTTCACAAAGGTATTTCCCAAACCGTTCATTCGGTCTACCGGCAATACCATGTGGTCGCCCGGTAATTAGAAAACGGTTCCCTTTGTTCTCGAATTGGAAAGCTGCGATGAGTTTGACAAGGGCATCACGAATTTCCTCTGGTATCTCGTCCAGACCATCGAACATGAACAAGGCCTTGTTATAGTGAACGAAATTAGATATAACCGACCAGTTAAGGGGGCATTTGATTTTTTCAAGGTATGCATCCAATAGCGGCTCAAAGGTGATTTTCCTTCTGAATTTCTTCATTTCTTCATTGTAAACGAGCCAGAGATCTTTTAGAAATACCATCACTGGGAGGTAGTCCCTAAGTGTGCTCCGACACGAGCCCTCGGTTATGGTGTTTGCGAGATGTTTTATCAATGTGGTCTTACCCATACCTGCCTTGCCGCGGAGAAGAATGCAATCCTCGCGCTCCAGAAGCGCCTCGAGGTCTATTGTTGCGGGCTCTTTCAATTCAGCTTCACCACGATCCTTACTTATTCGCTCCATTTCCGCCTTATAGAAAGGGTTGACTGTTTCAAGTGGAATATAGACCTCGAGTAGTTGAACAGGAAGTGCTTCACCTTTTTTCGCCAACTGATCATAAGAAATTGTCGAATAGAATTCTCTTACCCAGTCCTTGTATTTCGCCGGGATTTTTTTGGGTGCAGGGCTGGTCATGAAGTTTGCTGGCTTCTTCAATTCTGCAAGTTCTGCCTCATAGCCTTCTAACAACTTACGCAGGTCAGCAATCTCATGCTCATACTTTCTTTGCTCTTTAGGGTCACTGGGCAGTCGCCGGCTATCCTCGTACTTCTTGATGAGTTCCAAAGTCTCTCGAATATTGACTTTTAGGTCCTCCTGACGGTTATGGGTAGGTCCTACACTCATTGTTTACCTCCTCACCTTAGATAACAATCGTTGCCATGCGGATTTTAAGTTCATTCCACTCTTGAGTGCCATTTCTCCTTCGTAAGAGAGAATGAAAGGGATAATCGGGATCGTGATCTTCAATTTATGACTCGCATCAAGCTTTGGTGCATCTACAACATCGGACAGATTTTTTATCTCGCTGGTCAAATGGTAATCAGAAAGGAATGTCTCTTTCTGACGCATCTCATTTAGAGTTTCTCTTACTGCCACCAAGAGTTCATGTAGTTCATCTTCTGCAAATTGTCTGGTGGCAATGCTATCGAGTACAGCTTCTGCATTTACCAATTGTTTCTGATCTAAACGATCAACGATGGTAGTTATGATTGTCTGTTCATTGGCATCGAACCGAGCAAGTACTGTTTTTCGCAAGTTGACCAGATTATCTAGGATGGCTTTCTGATCCACAAAGAGTATATTCAATTTGGTGTCCATCTGGTGCAATTGAGCATCGACATTCTGCATTGGCACTGAGGGTTTGCCAGTCATCTGTATTTGGAGTTCAACATATTCCCTCTTATAACTGGTCGCGGACTCTCGCAGTTGTTCGATCACTTTTCGGTATTTCGCTCGGTGACGTGGGTCATCTTCTAACCTTAAAATGTCTTCATACTCCTTAAGCAGATCAAGATCCTTTTGGATATTATCCGCTAGATGTAGGATTCGTAACATTTCCGGCTGTGATGTCTTTGGTTTCATTTCGTGACCTGATAGATTGGAATTGGTGGACAGCAACTGAGGAATAGATATTTTTTCGGGAGCAGTGGTGGAAGAAGTTTCCAACGGAGTTTTACTTTCGATGATTTCGGCAACTTCCTCGGCAATCGCCGCCAGATCAGCCTCAATCTGATGTTCAGCTCCGCTAGAGATGGGCTTGCCATCTTTGGGTCTCCGATTCATTCGAGCAAGCCATTTAACATGTTTATAGGCACAGGGTTTGATGATAACAGGGAATAAGCGAAGTCCTTCCTCATCCCGGCGCTCCAGCAGGTCAGGTATCTCTTTACTAAGGATGAATTTAGAGGTGAGAAAATCGGCTGAGACCAGTAGAACAGCCACGCTGGCTCTGGTGATGGCTTCCTCGATTTCATGGTACCAGTTTCCACCAGCACCGATACTGCGGTCGTTCCATAGATCGAGAATACCCTCCGGTTGCAGTACACAAAAATGAGTCACCAGGCGGTCTTTCCAAACTTCGTCCTTATGACAGTAGCTGATGAAAACAATGGGGCTGATCATAGCATGATTTCCCTATGGGCATTCAGTTTATTATTTGTATATTGAAAAGTTGGAATTATATAAAAATGACATTGTGTTAATCTCGTGAAATCTTGTGGTTTATTAATTGCCATTTATTACTGGAATGGCTATAAAAATATACTAACCATTATAAAGAATGATTAACCTTTAATAATTGGCAAAGCATAGCGCAGTATTAGATACATGAGGGGGAAAAATATGAGAGGCATAGAATTTCACAACCGAGAGAAGGAAATAAAAGCGATAAGGAATATACTAGATACAAAACCAACCCTGATTTCTTTTATCTACGGACCGATAAACAGTGGAAAGACCGAGTTAATCGGTCACGTGATAGAAGAACTGCCAAAAGAGTACGTTGTTTTCTACATAAATCTCAGAGGGAAGTTTATTTCGAGTTACAAGGACTTTGTTAGGGCATTGTTCAAATTAGAGCATGAGAAGAAGGATTATAAAGATATATTAAAGGCGCTGTCTGAGGTAACACTAAAAAGCTTGAAATTTACGGGTATACCCGTTACAGAAGGTGTTTTAGACTTATTTTTTAGAGAAAAAATGTACGAAGACGTTTTCGAGTTTTTAGAGGATTATTTTAAGAAAATAGCGGATAATAAAGTACCTGTGTTGATACTGGATGAAATACAGAAAATAGGTGATGTCAAGATTGATAATTATTTGATATACGAACTGTTCAATTTGTTTATTCGGCTGACAAAGGAGTTGCATCTTTGCCATGTATTTGCAATAACTTCTGATTCGCTTTTCATTGAACGTGTTTACAGCGAGGCGCTGCTACAAGGGAGGAGCAGATATCTGCTAGTGGATGATTTTGATTATGAAACGACTAACACGTTTCTGGAGGGGCATGGTTTTACCGATGATGAGAAAGCAATGGCGTGGCAATATTGCAGTGGAAAGCCAGTGTACTTATTGGAGTTGATTCGTGCTGAGGATAAGAAGAGGATTTCAGAGGAAATGTTGAATATAAGAGTAACTCAATTACGAGATTTACTTGATTATTTAAATTACACCAAGCCAAGAATAACGATAGGAGAGGATGAATATGCAGTCGAAAAAGAAGACATTGTTGACATCCTCAGCAAATTTGTGGATGCCGAATATATCGAAGACGAAGGATTGAATAGACCGGCGAAGTATTTCTTGATCAGGGCTAATATATTGTTCATTAATCCAACCCGAGGGATTATTAAACCACAATCGAGGTTAGATTTGCTTGCTATAAGAGCGGTAATGAAAATACGTAAATAGAAAGATAGGCTTAAAATAAGAAGAGAAATCAAGCCCTTTTATTCTACGGGAATTGGTGCTTGCTTGTTGAGAAATCGAACAGTTGTTACCTCACCTACGGGTACTTTTACTGTTTGTTTGACCGGAAGTTTAGGTTCCCAGTTGGGACTATATACTTCTTCTATGGTATAAGTCTCCCCTCCATATTCTCCCGGTACTACTATTCTTATTTCTCCCCTATAATCAGTAGTGTAAGTTGCAGTATTCCAACCAGGATCTGTAACTTTGAATTCCCATCCGGGTAATCTTTTATCTTTATCGTCCAACTTTTGGATAACCAATAAAGTTTCTACTACGTCAAACTCTATAGATGAAAATGCAAGATTGGGTATTTCAAGGAGAAAAGTGTACTTTCCCATAGGTGCATCGATAGGAACCACCCATGAGTAATATCCTGTAAAATTACTGCATGACTCTCGTGGTATTAGGAGATCTCGAGAATACCTCAGTTCATTAGTTGGGCCTTTGATTTCTAATATATACGGTTTGCCTGCCAAATATGAAGGTGGCTCCTTTGTAATCATCCAAGTGAAATCTATCCTTGTTCCTCTGGTTATCGATCCTGTAGGATATTGATTTAAAATAATCGAGGGTAAATTTGGAGATGTCTTGGTTGACATTGATGTCGGTGTTGGAGTATGCGGTATAGTTGGCGTAGGTGTTGACGTAACAGCCGATTTAACAGTTAAAGTCTTTAAAGTTTCACTTGGTTTCTTTTTGATGAATAATCACATTTCCAAGAATAT
>CAZOEM010000195.1:0-5762 GCA_964578735.1 uncultured Halobacteria archaeon
TGAATTCCGCATCATCGGGCAAGATGTTCTGATCTACCTTGCACACTTCGATACGATCTATTTTTATCTTATGCTTCTTTGCCTTTGATTTCTTCTTTTTAGTGGTTTTTGGGGGCTTTCTTTCTTCTTCTGAAGAAATGTCTTCGTTCGGTTTCTTCTTGGAGGGTTTAGTGTCTGGTTTGGCTTGCTCTCCTTTTAGGATATTGATTGCATCTCGTAACTTCTGGTTTTCTTCTTTTAATTTTTCATTCTCCTCGTTCAATTCTTCAATGAGCAGGAGCAGGATGCGGAAGGCTTCTGCCAATCGTTCATCCGCAATTTCATCAGGTAAAATACCTAATGCCTCTAATGTTTGTGTAATCGCTGATTGGCCCATGATAAAACCTTTTATTCTGCCACTATATAAATTCAAGTGGAAATGTAGGTAGCATAAAACTTTTGTGTAGGTCTAGCATCTGTCAAAAATGATGCCATCATCGATGATTCTGCATATTTGCAATTTTTGAGTTACCCTCTAATTTGAAGAGGATACAAATAAACTGACAAATGATAAAAAGGCTAAGTTTATAAGATATGGCTTTATATTTTTAGTATTAGGAATTGGTATGATTATCCTATTTGTATGTGGTCTTTTATTAGTGTAAGGAGCTGAAGAGGTAACGATGAGTGAGGAGAAAGACAAAAAAGAAGAAAAGAAGGAAGACCCTGTTGAATGGGGCACAAGAGACGAAAAGCTTGGGGCGGTTGTTATTGACGAGGCTATTTCCGAAAAAGAAAAGGATTCAAAGCGCAAAAGATAACCTGCCTCACCCTTTCCCGTGCATATCACTAACTCCTGTTATTTCAGAGGTATAAGTGGCGAAAGATTTGGAGGAATTCACATAGCTTTCCCAAAAACTTCCTCCACCTCCTCCTGCACCTCAATCGTCCTCTCAATCGCCTTCGCTACCCTCCTGTAATGCTCTATATCATCTAAAGATAACTCCCGCTTCTTCCTATCCTTCAAATGCTTCGCCATCACCTGATACGCCCCAATTCGATACTCCCACACCGCTTTTGAAACGCCCTCGAAATACTGTTCCTTATTGAAATAACCCCTTCTGGTTTCTTCATCGTAACGGACTTTCTCCACCGTATTCGAGCCACTCACAGGAAATCCTATTTCTGTCTCGCTAAGCGAAGGATGCGTCATCAAATGCAGTTCTACCAGTTCCTTGCCAAGTTCGCTCAGGTTCTTGGACAGTTCGTAATCTGTTGGTACAGGAACTCTGGGGAAATCGATTTTCAGATTCTCTTCGTATCGTTTGCGATAAGTAGGCGAGTAAAGAACTGCGTATATGTAGTAGAAAATCTCTTCTGCCTACTTATATACCCGCTTTCTATGTTCTATGTCGAAAAATACAAGGGAATTATCATGCTTTTCACCACAATCCCTGCATCTGTTTAACCTTACAAATCCTCTTCTTCTACATTCACCGCAAATAGCAAATGCAATTCTGTAATTCCCAAAACTATAACTCCTTTTACCTTCAAACTCACCTTTAAGAAGTTTTGATTTCTCAGGGGCATTGCATATTTCACCAATTGCTTCTTCTATTCTCCTCTTCAACTCGGCATTCTTTTTCGTTAACTTCTTTTCGTTTCTACCAAAATGGGAAGTGAAAAAGGGCTCATGCATCGAAAATCTCCTTATATGTAAGCAGTCTTTCTTCTCTCGCACTCCTTTCCGCTTCTTTAAGTGAGTTATAGCTCTCCGAGTCTACTATTATCTCAAGGGTTCTTAAATAGGATTCCACTATTTCCGTGTAATCCATGCATCTCCTCAAAACCCATTTTATAACATCAATATCTGTTTCTTCGCTATCTAAAATAAGAGCAAATGAAGCCTCTACCGCATAATGCAGGGATAATAAATAGGAACTCATTCTGTTAAATTCATCAAATCCTTTCTCCATCAAGAGCCGATTTGCTTCTTCATCAAGTTCAGATAAAAACGTGGATGCTTCAAGGCAAATTGAAAAAGAATATAGTAAGTCCTCCTCATTCACGCCAAGAGAAAAACATTTCTCTCTTATTCTCTCTTTATCTCTCTCATACGCCCTTTTCAGCCACTCATCGTATGCCTTTTTAAATTTTTCATCTTCTTCACGACTTAGAATGTAAGCTGTTAATATTCCTGAAAGATAAGCGTAAACTTGAGCATTCTTATCAAATATCGCTTCTATCTCTTCCACAGAAATGGAATAAAGGGGCTCCATCGTTGTTTTATAAATCCAATCAATCCATTTAACGAATTTTATACTATCAGGACCAAGAATCTTCTCCAACTCCTTTTCCTCCCTGATTGTAAGAAATATGCCCATTGAAGGTCCGTTTATGCTCACTGCCATTTATCTGCTTCACCCTTTAATATCATACTACTGCTAATATAAAAAGGATACGATTTCAACAAAATAACTTATTATCCCATCGCCCCCTCCACCTCCCCCTGCACCTCAATCGTCCTCGCAATCGCCCTCGCTACCCTTCTGTAATGCTCTATCTCCTCCAGTGATAACTCCCGTTTCTTCCTATCCTTCAAATACTTCGCCATTACTTGATACGCACCGATTTTATACTCCCACACTTCTTTTGAAATGCCATCGAAATACTGCTCCTTGTTAATTCAAACCTGCTGGCTATTCTCAATAATCTACCCAGGGGAAGCTGAGCCAATGCAACTAAAAGACTTCCGCACTATTTATCCAAATATCCAAATCCAAATTCCTTCGAAAATCATAAAAGTTTATATGATAGGAGTCATACAGTAAAATGAGAGCGATGCTGAAGAAGATAGGGATAAAAAATTTCAAAAGTCTCAAGGATTGCAGTATCGAGTTGATGGATTTCAACGTGGTGATTGGCCAAAACGCCTCTGGTAAAACGAATTTCGTTGAGTTGTTCAAATTGTTGAGGAAAATATATGCAGACGGAGAACCTTTCCCATTCCTGGATTGGTGGGGCTATGACAATGTTGTGTGGGATAGAAAAGAAGAATTGCCGATAAAAATAAAGTTGTTCTTTGCATCGAATGGCTACAATTACTCGTTTGAAACGATTTTTACGGGTGTAGGCGGTAAATTCCAGATATTGAAGGAAGCGTTGGAGATAGAAGGCATTTTATCGCTTGAGATAGAAGGGGAATGGCTGAGAGTGCGACACGACGAGAAATTCCTTGAAGATGCCTGGGAGAAAATTCAAGATATGGATGAGAGTAATTCTTCACTCCATGAATTATTGGAGAGAAGAAAAGAGGATTTGGTAGAGCAAAGCGTCAAAGTGGACAAAAAAACTACCCCTTATTGTGTGTTTGAGGGTTTGGGTAGCCTGTCATTTTCTTTTTATAAAAACTTGGCTTTGGTTGAGGCAAAATATAAACGACAAGTACAGCAATATCCACTGTTTATTTTAGAGCCTTCCATAGGAGAGGGCTTCGAAATGGAGCCGTTTTCATTGTTTGCAAACTGGGAAATCCGAGAATTTATAAAAAACATCACAATTCTAAAGGGATTGGACATAAGAAAAATGAAAGAGCCGTACAAGCAAAGAAGAGAAGTTCGTATCTCTGAAGAGGGAGACAATATTTGTAATATTCTGTATAACCAGTTCTTAAAGGAGAACAAAATACCTGATAGTGTTGATTCGTTACTGTCCTATATATTTCCGGATACGAGCTTGAGATTTGAGTTGACGCAGGATGGAAGGATTTTGATGAAAGTATTTGAGAGATACACATCAGGGCGATTTTTAGAAGTGACTGCTCCAGGAATCTCTGACGGCTTTTACAAAGCATTGACGATTTTTACCGCTTTAGAATCGGAACCGAGTTTGTTAGTCGTGGATGAGGTAGAGAATTCGTTGCACGCAAAGGCTCTGGAGCTGCTAATAGACGAGTTGAAGATGAGCGAGTGCAGGACGATATTGACGACACATTCTCCTATGGTTGTGGACATAGTGGAGCCAAAAGATTTGATTTTGGTGGAGAAAGGTGACGAAGGAAGTGTTTTTAGAAGATCCGAGAAGCCAGAGGTGGTGAGAAAGGAGTTGAGTGAAAGAGGGATAACGCTAAGCGAAAGATGGCTTTATGGTAAATTGTAAGATATTTTCAGAGGATGCTCATGGTCCGGAATTCTTTTTGATAAAATCGTCATAGTGGTAGATGCAGATGGCCCAGCGAACAGAGAGGATGTCTTCAAAAGGGTTGATGTTCACATTGCGAAGGAGATCAAGAGTAAAGTAAATGTGATAATCCTGGATTACGAGTTGGAGGAATGGATATGTTACAGTTTCGGAATACAGCTCGGAGCGGATAAGCCTTTTAAAGCTCTTAGTGACAAATGTAAGGAAAAGAGGGGAGCTAAGAGTGAGTATAAGAAATGGCAATTGCCGAGATTCGTGGAAAATTTGGATTTCGACACATTAAGAAGAAATTGTCGCTCATTTGAGGATTTTGTTAGCATATTACTTTCGGGTAAATAAAACTTCCTCCACCAACCCCTGCACCTCAATCGTCCTCTCAATCGCCTTCGCCATCCTCCTATAATGCTCGATCTCCTCCAACGATAATTCCCGCTTCTTCCTATCCTTCAAATACTTCGCCATTACCTGATAACCACCGATTTGATACTCCCATACCGCTTTTGAAACACCCTCGAAATACTGCTCCTTGTTGAAATAAACCCTTCTGTTCTCTTCATCGTAACGAACTTTCTCCACCATATTCGAGCCACTCACAGGAAATCCTATTTCTGTCTCGCTCAAAGAAGGATGCTTGAGCAAATGCAGTTCTATCAGTTCCTTGCCAAGCTCGCTCAGGTTCTTGAACTTCTCGTAATCATGAGGTAGAGGAACACGTGGGAAATCTATCTTCAGAAACTCCTCGTAGCGTTTGCGGTACGTAGGCGAGTAAAGAACAGCGTAAATGTAATAAAAAATTTCCTCTGGTGTTGGTTCTGTGCCTACTACCTCTGTGATGGCTTGTAAAAACACGGGAGTGAAGTTTGGCATTAGTTCCGATTTAGGTGTATTCTCCACTGACCACTTTACTTTGTTTTTGTCAGAATAGTGGTGAAGAGGAAAGAAAAAGCTTCTGTCCCCCATAAAATTCATATCCCCAATGGTCGCTGCTATATAAGCATGACGGAACTTGATGGTTTTTATATATCTGCTTCGCTTCAACACAATGGAAAAGTTAGCATTCAGAAGGTTTTTCATAAATGGCAATCTATCCCTATCTATCAACAGCGGGTCATAGCAAATCCATCTGGTGTCAAAGGGTCGATAAGCATAAAAATAAATTTTTTCTTCCCAGTCTTTATTCTTAACATTTTGTCTTACATCAGATAATTTCCAGGTTTTCGTGTCTTTGAGTTTCAGCTTTTTCTTAATCGCCTCGTCTGGCATACTTCCAGTGAATAGCTTCAATCTCTGAATAACCACTTCTTTTGTGGATCCTACTACAAAAGGATCTCTTGAAGTCATTATCCCACTCGACCACACCTTAAATATATCCGTCACCTTCCAGAACTTATCATACTCCTCCTGTAACTCAAAATCCTTAGGCACGAAGAAATATTGTGGCTCTTTCGGCTCAAGCGCCAGCCAATCCGTACTCGTTACATCATTTTCGCGAAGATATTTGTATTTTACATCTCTCAAGCCCCACACATCCGCATAACGAACCTTCTTCTCCTTTAGCGGCTTCTCTAACTTCACGTAAATCG
>CAZOEM010000196.1:0-5756 GCA_964578735.1 uncultured Halobacteria archaeon
TCATTATAAGGTGAGCATATTTTTCTATCTCTTCTTTCATAGTTTTCTTATAAAGTCGATTATTTCATCCGAATTGTCCAGCATTTTCCTCATAAAACTTTCGTAATCCTCGGAATATTCTTGTACCCTCCACCTCCAAAGACGAGACATCTTGCTTTTCACTTCAGCTTTGTATTTCTCGAATAGCGTCTCGTATGATATTTTCAAGTTGAACTTCCGCAGCCAGAAACGAATATTATACCATTCTATCCTGTTATCGCCTATAGTGTCATATTCTCGCTTTATAAATTCAAATGCATCTTCAAAGCTCAACTCGTGCTTCGTGGCGTATGCTTCCGGAATGCCACGTAGCCAAACGGAATTTGCAAATTCCTGGCTCACTAACGTGCCGTCTACATCGAAGGAGAAGACTTTTATTCCACTATCCACTCGCGACATTTTTTCCCATAAGCACTTCGCCTAATGCCCGTATAGCCATTGACACTTCCTGTTCGGTTATATTGCCCATAGTAGCCATCCGGAATATCTTACCTTTCAGGTTCTCCTGCCCGCCAGCAACAATTACGCCTTTTCTCCTCATACTACTTTTCAGTTGTTCATCAGAGAAGCCAGATGGCATGTTTATCGCGGTAACAGTATTAGAATACTCACTTACTTCGTTCAACTGCGGGAACAAAGAAAGCTCCAAAGACGTAACTGCCGTCCTAACCATTGCAGAAAGCAGCCTATGCCTTTCTGTCCTTTTAGCCATGCCCTCTTCTATTATCACCTCTAAAGCTTCATGAAGTGCGAAGAAGAGCGGCAAAGCGGGCGTATAGGGCGTCTGTTTCTTATCTAAACTCTTCTTATAAGCAATAATGTCCATGTAATACGGCCTTTTTTTATTTGCACGCATTATATCCAATACCTTATCGCTAACTGAGAGTGCAGATAACCCTGGTGGTGCACCCAAACATTTCTGCGATCCCACAATAGCAATGTCCACACCGAGCTGGTCTACCGGGACATCAATACCACCTATGGAAGTGATACAATCGAGCACAAAAGCGGCATCATGCTTCTTCGTCAGTTTCCCCACTTCCTTCGCCGGGTTGAGAATACCCGTGGATGTCTCGTTATGCACCATCGTCACCACATCGGGATTACTTTCCAGGGCTACCTTTACCTTTTCTAATTCTATTGGACTCCCCCAGTCGAAGTTCACGACCGTGACGTGCTCAGTATATCGCTCTGTGATCTCGTAAAATCGCTCACCGAATTTGCCATTTGCTATGCACACTACGCTTGTTTCATCATCTACTAGATTGCCCATTGCCGATTCCATAGCGCATGTTCCCGATCCGCTAAGCGGGAAGAGGTCATTTCTCGTTTTGAATATCGCCCTTAAATTCTCTACTACCTCGACATAAAGCTGTTTGAACTCATCGCCTCTGTGTGGTATCATTGGTTTTGACATTGCATCAAGGATGCGAGGCAGTACAGGTACCGGTCCCGGAATCATTAACAATTCGTCTCTCATTTTGCTATATTCTCCACTTTTATTATAAGTATATAAAAGTCTGTCTGATAGACATTTAGGTTTTGTTTTATAATGATGAAATAACAAATAGGTGGATGAAGAAGGGTGATGACGGATAAAGAAGAGGGAGAGGCGTCAGTGACATTGCGGGTAGCTGAAGCGTACCATAGAGACGCCGGTAGAGGGATAGCACGAGTAGAGACGGAAACGATGCGAAAGCTTGGGCTTATACCCGGTGACGTAGTAGAAATCGAAGGTAGGAGTATCGCCACCGCTATTGCCCATCCCGGATATTCGCCCGACATTGGTAAGTCAATACTGCGTATAGATGGGAATATAAGGAGCAATGCAGGTGTCGCCATAGATGACAAGGTAAGAATGCGGAAGACGCGGGTGAAAGCGGCGAAAAGGATTACGCTCGAGCCCACGCAACAGGTAAGAATTGCGGGTGGAGAGCGATATTTATTGAGCAGATTGAAAGGCGTGCCAATTACTAAAGGACAAATTATAAGGGTTGATATGCTAGGTAATCCTGTCTCTTTTGTTGTTACTAATACCGTGCCCGTAGGCACGGTGATCCCAAATATAGAAACAGGAATTCTACTTCGTAAGGCGCGGGAGGAGAAAATAGGCGTTCCTCATGTGACTTATGAGGACATAGGAGGATTAAAGCGGGAAATAGGGCTGATACGGGAGATGATAGAATTACCGTTAAGGCATCCGGAGCTGTTCGAGCGATTGGGGATAGAGCCACCGAAGGGCGTACTCCTGCAGGGGCCACCGGGAACAGGAAAGACACTGATAGCAAAAGCAGTAGCAAATGAGACGGATGCTAATTTCTATTCCATTTCAGGACCGGAAATAATGAGTAAATTTTATGGAGAAAGTGAGCGCCATCTGCGGCAGATATTTGAGGACGCGGAAAAGAATGCACCGTCCATCACATTTATAGATGAATTGGATTCAATAGCGCCGAAGAGAGGCGAGACAACGGGTGAAGTGGAGCGAAGGGTAGTAGCTCAACTTCTATCGTTAATGGATGGTCTGGAATCAAGAGGACAGGTAGTAGTAATAGGGGCCACAAACAGGCCAAATTCGCTTGATGAAGCCTTGAGAAGGGGGGGTCGATTTGATAGAGAGCTAGAAATAGGCATTCCGGACAGGAACGGCCGTGACGAGATATTGCAAGTGCATACGCGAGGAATGCCATTAGCGGAAGATGTAAACCTAAAAGGAATCGCGAATCTCACACACGGTTTCGTCGGTGCGGACCTTGCCACATTATGTAAAGAGGCTGCTATGCACGCCCTGCGTAAAATACTGCCTGAGATAGACCTGGAGCAGGAGATACCGCCTGAAATGGTGGAAAAGCTGGAAGTAACAATGGATGATTTCAATGAAGCGTTAAAGAACACAGAGCCTTCAGCACTCAGGGAAGTCTTTGTAGAAGTGCCAAATGTGAAGTGGGAAGACATAGGCGGCTTGGAGCGTGCGAAACAGGAATTGAAGGAGGTTGTGGAGTGGCCACTCAAATATCCTGAGGCTTTCTCGCTGTTAAATACAAAGCCGCCGAAAGGTATCCTCTTGTTCGGTCCGCCGGGAACAGGGAAGACGATGCTGGTGAAAGCGGTAGCGAATGAGAGCGAAGCAAATTTCATTTCGATTAAAGGTCCTGAACTGCTCTCAAAATGGGTTGGTGAGTCAGAGAGGGCAGTGCGTGAGGTTTTCAGAAAAGCAAAGCAATCTTCGCCTTGTGTCATCTTCTTAGATGAGATCGATTCAATTGCACCTATCCGGGGTGCAGGTTTAGACACGAACGTGACCGAGCGGGTAGTTTCGCAGATATTAACAGAAATGGACGGATTAGAGGAGCTAAAGGATGTGATGATCATAGCGGCGACAAACAGGCCGGATATAATAGACCCTGCATTACTGCGGCCTGGGAGATTGGATAGGCTGATATATATACAATCGCCGACTAAGAACGCGCGGGAGGAGATATTTGAGGTACATTTGGCGGGAAAGCCATTAGGAACAGACGTAACCAAAGAAGAACTTGCAAAAATGACGGAGGGCTATGTCGGAGCCGATATAGCGGCAATAGTAAAAGAAGCGGTAATGGCTGCGTTACGGGAGTTCATCACTCCGGAAATAACTGAAGAGGATATTAAAGATATAATGGAGAACATAATAGTAATGAAGAAGCATTTCGAATCGGCAATTAAGAGCATGAAGCCAACAACAACGGCTAAAGCGCAACAGGAGTTCGAAGAGCGCGCGGAAGATTTGGTGCGACATGCTTATGCGTAAACAAACGAATGAATGAACGATAATAGGAGAAACAGATAAAAATGGGACATCAGAAAAGAATAGCAGCACCTCGTAGCTGGAAGATAAAAAGGAAAGTATCGTACTGGTCGGTAGGTCCAGTACCCGGGCCACATCCAAAAGACAGAAGTATGCCTCTGCTTCTGCTCGTGCGGGATATGCTGAAGTTAGCGGATAATAGTAGAGAAGCGAAGAGGATATTGAACGAAGGCAAGGTAGTGGTCAATGGGAAGGTAAGGAAAGAGCATAAGTTCCCTATTGGTATCTTTGATATTCTTTCAATACCACCGCTAAAAGCCCACTATATGGCTCTTTTAGACAAGAAGGGGAAGTTGTCGCTGATAAAAATAGACGATGAAGCGGCATCCAGGAAACTATGTCGAGTAGACGGCAGAACGATGATAAAAGCGGGGAAGCGGCAATTGAACTTGCATGATGGTCGGAATATTCTTCCAGGCGAGCGAAGTGAGGAGATAAAAACGCACGATTCGCTCTTGATTTCCGTGCCCGAAAACGAGATATTGCAGCATTTCGCTTATGAAGCCGGGAATAAAGTGGTAGTGATAGGCGGAAAGCACTCAGCGGAGACCGGTGAAATAGAAGAGATAAGGAAGACCACAAGTTTTGATCCAAATGTTGTGCGGATAAAACAGGCTGAACGGAGTTTCGAGACCATAGAAGATTATGTCTTCGTGGTGGGTAAGGAGAAAATAGAGATACCGGGCGTGTAGAACGGGATATATACAGTAAAGAAAGGAGCGAAAGTGAAAAAATGGCAGCAGAGTCGATGAGAAGGATAGAAGTGGACAAAGTAGTGATAAACATGGGTGTGGGCGAAAGTGGCGAGAAGTTAGCAAAAGCAGATAAACTTCTGGAGCGCATTGTGGGTCAAAAGCCAATTAAAAGAACGGCTAAGAGGTCCTTACAGCCACTGGGCATAAAGAAAGGTGAAGCTATTGCGTGTAATGTCACGCTACGGGGAGCACGAGCAGATGAGTTCCTAAAACGATGCTTTAAAATACAAAATAAGCTCTATATAAGTCAGCTTGACACACTCGGTAATTTCTCCTTTGGTATAGAAGAGCATACGGACTTTGGCTTCCGTTACGAGCCCACGGTCGGTATATTTGGGATGGATGTATCAGTAGCGTTAAAAAGGCCGGGGTATCGAATAAAAGAGCGGAAGTTGCAGAAGAAGAAATTGCCAATGAAGCAGAGGATAAACAAAGCGGATGTCATTACTTTTCTCGAAGCTGACTATGGCGTGGAAATGATGGAGGGCTAACCCTGAGATTTCATTTTGCACCTCTCTTTTCTTTTTAAGAAAAGGTTTGAGCTAATGCATATCGGAGTTATCACATGTGAGATATTAAGGGAAGAAATAGGGGCGGTGATTAGAAGAACCGGTGTAGACCGGATATTCTTTTTGCTGCCGGAGACGAATAATCTAGCGCTGACGATATTAACTAAGAAGGAGAACGAGCGGTTTTCAAGTGTGTTTGTGGAAGGGGAAAGAAAAAAAGTAAACTCAAAATTAAATTCAAATTCAAATTTAAATTTAAATGTAAAAGAGAAAACAATTGCGGGAATAGCGAAGGAAATTCGTGTGGATGAGATCAAGGATTCGTTGATTATTAAAGTATTAGAGTTACAAATGCATGATTACCCGGATAAACTACTGGCTGAGATAGAAGAGTGGCTAAAAGAGATGAGCTCAGTAGTGGATTTTGTCATATTGGGGTACGGGCTGTGTGGCAGTACAGCAAGAGAATTGGAGCGAGTAATAGAAGAATCAGGTGTTCCGGTAGTAATAGCGCGCGATAAAACCGGGGCAATACTGAACAATTGTATCGAGATTGCACTGGGAAAGGAGAAGGTGCAGGCGCTGCTACGGGAAGAGATAGGTACT
>CAZOEM010000197.1:0-5725 GCA_964578735.1 uncultured Halobacteria archaeon
AATTTGCGTTGGTATGTATTTATATATAAAAAGAAACTATCTGAAATTAGAAAGTGAATAAGGAGCAGAAGGCGATGTTTGATGTATTGGATCTGATGCGGTATAAGAAGTTAGTCAGTACAAAGTTACATTAGCTCTTTTATACCGCATTTCACAGAATACCTGAAATGTCGCCTATGGGAAATTGAAAGACTGTGAGGGGATAAATGGAGATGTTAAATATTTCTTTAAATTATATAACTCCGAAAGTCAAGTTTAAAAATTCAAAAAACAAAGTTTAGCAGGAAATTAGATTTGGTCAACGAATCAATATCGCCTGCTATTTTTTTGATTTGATTGGAAAGGAATAGATTCCCGCCTCCGCGGGAATGATAGAAGAAAGACAAGAATGACAAAACGAATCAAAAACAAAACAGACACTTTTAAACTACCCCTATTAGAAATTTCTATCCTAAATTCAATTTAAAATAAAAATTATTATAAACCACAACTTATAAACCACAACTTATTATAACAAAAAGTTGCAGAACATTATTTCTAACAGTACAGGCCGTTAAGCGTCTGTTTTTTTTATCGTTATTAAATTTAAATCGTTTAAAAAGTTGTTGCCCCTCCTCCACCTGTACCATACCCAAAAATCGTTGTCACAATCACATTAACAATTACCCAGGCAAGAAGAGTCTAAGAAATAATCACAGATAACACCTTTCTAATAGTAAAAACCACGAGAATGCACAAGATATTTATTCTGCATTTACACAAATACTATTTTTAAAGACGTAAATACAAAAGGTGCATTATGATAGAATTTTCGCCCGCATCAGAAAGTCAGATTACGAGAGCGATAGTAACGGAATACACAAAAGAATTTGCGGACTGCGTGAAGACAGACGTAATAATAGTAGGTGGTGGCCCATCGGGATTAATAGCCGGAAAGGAACTGGCAGCCCGCGGTGTAAAGGTATTAATTATAGAGCGGAACAACTATCTCGGCGGTGGGTTCTGGCTGGGCGGGTTTTTAATGAATAAGCTCACGGTTAGATCACCGGCAGAAAGCGTCTTAGCGGAACTGGGAGTGCCACATAAAGAATATAGTAAAGGGTTATACGTTGCCGATGCGCCACAAGCATGCTCGAAATTAATCGCGGCAACATGCGATTCCGGTGCGAAGATATTGAATATGGTGGCTCTGGATGATGTAGTTCTGCATAACGATAAAGTGAGCGGGGTAGTGATAAATTGGGCTGCTGTTGCGGCTCTACCACGAGAAGTAGCTTGTGTTGACCCGATTTCATTGGAATCTAAGCTTGTTATTGATGCAACAGGTCATGATGCGTCAGTCGTGAAGAAGTTGGAGGAACGAGGGCTGCTTAAGATAAAGGGGCAGGGTGCAATGTGGGTTGACAGGTCTGAAGAGCTCGTAGTAGAGCATACCTCCGAATTTTATCCCGGACTGATAGTGACAGGCATGGCGGTTTCCGCTGCATACGGGCTGCCGAGGATGGGCCCTACATTTGGCTCTATGTTGATGTCGGGAAAGAAAGCGGCGGAAGTAGCAGTTGAGAAACTCGAGCTGTAAACATAATCTGAAGTAAGTCATTTCAATTTTTTTGAATAATTTTGCCAACGCCAGGTTTGTTTATTGCCGATCAGAAGAACTTTAAACTTCTCAGCAAGGGCTATTTCTCTCCACGGCGAAAGCCAATAGCAGAAGCCACCTTTTGTAAATTCAATTAGTCTTTTTCCTTCGGAATGCTTTTTAAAGCGTTCATAGAACTTCTTCTCTTGCTCTTTATATTCAGCAACTTCTCTTTCTTCTCCACCTTTATCTCTTCGATCTTGGTATGCGGGTAATTACCAGTTTCGTCCTTCTCCTCCGGTTTCACCATGTCCCATAACGTTAGCAAAGCCACACTCACACCATGCAGTGCATCCATCTCCACACCAGTTTTTCCAACGGATTTCACTGATACTACTGCTTTTATATCGCGTTCGCCTATAGAAAAATCAACTTTTACTGCATCTATACATATAGGATGGCACATAGGGATCACAGCAGGTGTTTTTTTTACCGCTAATATCGCTGCTGTTTCCGCACACCCAAGCACATTCCCCTTCTTCACAGTACCACTTTTTATCTTCTCTATCGTGCTGCTCTTAATTTGTATCCTACCGGAAACTACTGCCTCTCTCACGACATCGCCTTTTTCACTTATGTCCACCATGCCCATACCATGCGTATTCATTGTTTCTGTTCAGGTCCATGGTCCAACACCGGTATGCATCAGCCACCAGATGTGCGCTCCTAATATCAGGGCACCAATAGCTATGCCTGCGATCAATATCGTCTTCGGCGACATTTTGACTGCGGATTCTTCTACGTCATAATATCGCATTAAGCCGGCAGAGGACATAAGCCCATGCTCTTCTCCACCGCCTCCACCACTACTATTACCCCTTCCTTCTTTCTTTGCCTTCTTCGCGGTTTTTACTTTTCCCATAATCTATTATATATTTGTTCTTGCAGTTATATCAATTTTCTAGAAACTAAAAATCAATCTCCAGTTTCAAACCATATTTCTCGGTTATAATATCCGCTCCGGCATCGCCTGATTTTATCTTCGCCACATGTAATGTCGCTTTCAAATCAGTATATGTACCTTTTAACTGCTCTTTTGTCTCTTCATCGCATTCCAATACTATTTGACTTACCTGCGCATTCAACGCCTTCTTGTTAAGCGTTTTATATTTCCTCACTGCCGAAATCACATCCACTGTCTTATCGCCTATCTCCTCTGCTTCAGTGTCAATCATAGCCTCATCCGGTTCAGGCCATTTTGATATATGTATGCTCTTACAGTTCTCTTTATCCGCGAAATAAGCGTGGTATATTTCTTCCGTGATGTGGGGCTGTATAGGTGCCATCATTTTAAGCATCGCCAGTAATGAGACATAGAGCGTATATTGCGCACTCAGCTTCGCTTCTTCTCCACGCTCGGGATTATACAACCTGTCTTTCACTATCTCTAAATAGGAATCGCAGAAAGTATGCCAGAAGAAATTCTCCATGTCTTTCTTGACCGTTGAGAATTCATAATCATTGAAACTAGCCGTGCATTCTTCGATCAACCTATTCAATTTGGAAAGCAGCCATTTATCCATGAGCTCTAACTCACACCCGTTGTTCAAAGCATAGCCTTCCAAATGCAGTAACGCAAATTTGGACGCATTCCATAACTTGTTCACGATTTTTACGCCGCGCCGTATCTCTTTCTCTTCATACGGTAAATCTTCACCAAGCTTGGCTGAGCAAGCCCAGAACCGTAACGCATCAGCCGAATACCGTTTGATAACGCCCTGCGGCTGTATTACATTACCTTTACTCTTGCTCATCTTTGCCTTCTTCGGGTCGAGGACGAAGCCGTTGATTATAACATCCTTCCATGGTATCTGGTTTTCATGCAGCAGCCCCTTCACGACTGTATTGAAGAGCCAGAAAGTGATAATATCATGGCCATTGCTCCTCAACGACATCGGATAGATTTTATTGAAAAATGCACTATCTTCTTTCCATTTAGTTGCGATTTGGGGCGTTAGTGATGAGGTGGCCCAAGTATCTAGCACATCATTTTCCGGTTTGAATCGTTCACAGCCGCATTTTGGGCATTTCGCTATCGGTGGTGCTTCTGCTATTGGGTCCACCGGCAAATCCTTATCGTTCGCAGTCACTTCGAAATCGCATTCTTCACAGTACCAAACAGGGAATGGGATACCATAGTACCTTTGCCTTGATATGCACCAGTCCCATTTTAAGCCCTTTACCCAATTATCATATCTCGCTTTCATATACGGCGGATACCAGTTGAGCTTCGCACTCGCATCGAGAAACTGATCCTTCAAGTCCAGATATTTTATGAACCACTGTTTTGTCATAATATATTCTACTGCTGTGCCACATCGCTCATGCACATTAACATTATGTGTGATCTCCTTTTTACCATTTAACAGCCCTTGTTCATCTAAATCAGCGACTATTGCAGTTCTCGCTTTCTTTATGCGCATCCCCGCGTATTTTCCCGCCTCTTCTTTCATTCTTCCGTGTTCATCAATAACGGAAATCCAGGGTAAATTGTGCGTCTTCCACCATTCTACATCCGTGCTGTCTCCCGCAGTGCAGCACATCACGATTCCTGTCCCGCTCTCCGGGTCCACCGCATCATCTTCCATAATCGGGACTTCAAGCCCAAATAGCGGCACTTCCGCCTTTTTACCGCGGTAGCCCTTATATCTCTCATCATCGGGATGATAGAAGACAGCCACGCAAGCGGGTAAAAGCTCGGGTCTTGTAGTAGAAATAAGCAAATCCGCGCCTTCTAGCTTGAATGTTATGTCATAAAAAGTGGAGGGTAGGGTTTTATCTTCTGTCTCTACCTGAGCGATGGCAGTGCCGCATTTTGGACACCAAACGGTGGGTTCATGTTTCCTATATGCCCGTCCCTTATTGTGAAGTAGAATGAAACTCCTTTGTGATGTCTTCCTGCTCCATTTGTTAATCGTACGATAGGTAATATCCCAATCCGGGCTTATACCCAAACTTTTCCAATCCTCGAGCATCCTCTGTGCCGCTATTTCGCTCTCCTTCAGACAGAGTTCAATAAATTCCTGCCTCGACATCTCTTCTGCCATCTTCCCCGTCTTCTTCTCAACATAAAGCTCAGTGGCAAGCCCATTATTGTCAAACCCGAAGGGATAGAATATATTTTTGCCCTGCATCCGTTGAAATCGCATTATTGTGTCAGCTTGAATGTATGCCATTGCATGTCCGATATGCATATCACCAGAAACCGTTGGTGGTGGTGTATCTAAGGAATAAATAGGGCCATTACCTTCCGGATCAAACTTGTAAACGCCTTCTCTTTCCCAGAATACCTGCCATCGTCTTTCTGCTTCTTTTACCTCGTATCTTTTGGGGATGTTCATTTCATTCTACCGCTATGTATTGTATAATTTATACTTTTTTAAAAAGACTTTAGAGTATGGTATTAATATATAAATAGATAAATACAGAAAATGGAATTAACGCAGATAGGGGTAATCCACACGCCGTATAAGACTCTGAGTGCGTGTCCTCGCCAAACGTGCAAATCGGAACAGATTGCCGAGATAGAAGTTTATGGCGACTACGTGGGTGGCTTAAAAGATGTAGAATGTTTTTCGCATATCCTTATTCTCTACAGGCTGCATAAAGCAAAAGGGTACTCGCTTCTTGTACGAACGCCCTGGGATACTAAACTACATGGCTTATTTACCACGAGGTCGCCGAGAAGGCCAAATCCTATTGGTATTTCTGTTGTTGAGTTAATAGAAAGAAGAGGGCACATTCTAAGAATTAAAGGAATAGATGCCATTGATGGCACCCCTCTGATAGATATAAAACCATATGTCCCGGAATTTAATGAAAAAGGGGCTGTGAAGATAGGCTGGCTTGAAGGGAAGGTTTAAATTGAGCAATTACCAGCCCTATCCTTTTCACCTTTTCTTTTTCGCCACCTAATATGGTAGGGGGACTCACAAATAATAATTTACTGGAACGGTATCATTTTCCAATGATTTTTGAGACACAGATTAACGCTGATTAACACAGATTTAAAGTGGCGTATTGATTTTTTAATTGTCAGAATAAGAACAGAAATAAGCATGAACAAGAGTTCAATCGCATGATGGA
>CAZOEM010000198.1:0-5724 GCA_964578735.1 uncultured Halobacteria archaeon
ATCCAGGTCCGTATGGTCGAAGTACGCACTCGCAAAACCGGGATCACGACATTTCCAGTCGTCTGTGCACAATTGATCTTCACGTGGCTGTAGCAAACTCAATCCAACTGCGAAGTAGGCGACATTTCTTCGCGATGCCTCTTTTAACTCGCCTTTATATCTCTTATAATCTGCTATTGACTCGTTCAGCAGTTCCATGCTCATTGTCCATATAGTATCGTAGAATTCTCGTTCCTCTATTTGTCGCAGCGTTTCGTCAAATTGGATATGGTAAAGATGCAATAGCGAATCCGCGGTGATAAATATGGGTATGTCTTGCCTTTTCAGGGTTTTATAAGGTAATGTTATGTATTCCTCCTCCTGATTGAACGGGTTGCTTATAACTACAAAACCGTTCTCTTCCAGCAGGTGTAGAGCATCTTCATCTAATGGGATTTTTGTATGGAACTCATCGAAATTGTATATCGCTTCGGTTTTCAATGGTAGATCATATGGCGACACTGCTAACGTGAGATTCAAAGGAGCTAAGGAATAATGCTCGACGAAACTCAGCGTTTCCGGTTCCAATCCGGAAGGCGCTTCTTTTTGTTTTAGTGGTTCCTGGATGCAGCCGCAAATAAACACTATTCCAACAATTGCTGATACCAAAATCGATTTATACGCTAAAGATTTCATTGTCATTAATTACTATTTGTGTAGAGTTTAAAAAGCTTTGTTCTAGTATATAAACTATAACTTCTACTATCTTTCTGCATATCGTTAAACCCTGACCAGTCCCACTTTTGCCAGCATGAACGCACTTAAAAGGTTTAAATATCTCCTCCTTGTAGTTGTCTTTGATACGCATCCCATTTTTACATTAAGCTCCGTGAAGATATATTCGCCACCCTTTCTTTTATTTATTTATTCCTGCGACTATCAATCAGAGAAAATCTTAAGAGAATAAAGCAGGATGAAGAAGAGACATACAAGAACCTTAAATGGCTAAAAGAGCACAAATTGAAGGTTTAATTTATGATTTTTAAATGAAAAAAGATATTATATTTTGCCTTAAGAGAAAGCACTGGAATTCAAAATGACTAAAAATAAAGAAGAGATTCTTTTCTCTGCTGCTGAGAACGGATTCAGAGACTCGCTACGAGCGTTCCTTGAGGGCGTGGATGCGAAGAAGATAGAGCGTGAGATATATGAGCGGGATTTTTATCCGCGGGAACTCTACGGTAAACTAGGCGATGCCGGCTTCTTAGCGCCCGTATTGCCTGTGGCATATGGTGGCAGGGCGGAACTAGCATATGAAGCGATATTGGCAGAGGAACTAGGTGCTGCTTGCGTGCCTCTAGCATGGATACATTCCACGTCCTCTTATGCATACGCAACGATTGCACGATATGGTAACGAGGAGCAGAAGGGTATGTATTTGCCTGCAATGAAAAAAGGTGCTAAGATCGCTGCAATTGCTATAACCGAGCCCGAAGCGGGAAGTGACGTTATGCGTATCAAGACAAGGGCAGAGCGAAATGGCGATGAGTATCTGATATGTGGAGAGAAGAGGAACATAACAAATGGTAGTAAAGCGGATGTCCTCTTAGTATGGGCGATAACAAATCCCGTGGTTGATCCGGCAAAGGGAATGAGCGTGTTCATTCTGGAATCAGACGCTAAGGGCTTTGAGGTGGCGCGTGATTTTAAGCTACTGGGCGGGTTTCCGGGCACGGTAAATTCTTATCTCCGGTTTGATGACGTGCGAATACCCGGGGAAAATATGCTCGGCGGCGAGAACGAAGGGGCAAGGGTAATGTTCGATGAGTTATCTATTGAGCGAGCGTTATATGCTGCGATGCTAGTTGGCGAGGCGAGACCGATACTAGAACTCGCGGTAGACTATTCAATGGCTAGGGAGCAGTTCGGAACCGCGATAAGCCGTTTTGAAGCTATAAGTTTCAAAATCGCGGACATGGCGGCGAAGTTAGAAGCGGCTAAGTTGATGGTCTATCATGCCGTTAGGCTGATTGATGCGGGGTTCGATGCAGAGCAGGAATCGGCGATGGCAAAATTACTTGCGTCCGAAGCGTTCTACGAGGTAGCGAATAACACGGTACAGATATTGGGTGGCAGAGGACTCACAGACGAATATCCCGCGGAATGGGCGTTCCGGATGGCAAGGCTGTCTATGATTCCCGCAGGCACGAATGAGATAATGAAGTTTATTGTACAACGTGAGGTGTATAAGAGGCATAAGAGTAAGAATGGCGCTCAATAACGCTCTGCGTAACATCCAATTTTTTGATACTATGATTATATTAACACTAATTACTATTTCCGTACTCAACTATATAATCCTAATTTCTTCTTCTATGTACTGTAAGCTACCTGCATAGCTTTTTTAGCCGATACGTTCGGTCAGCATCATATCAGCATGCTATTTGTTATACTCAGAAATTATTTTAATGCTTGACACGAAGAAAATCGAAAGATATTTAATGTGTACGGAATTGATTTAATGGCAGAACGTTTAATGAATAGAAGAACAAAAGAGGTAAAGAAAATGGCTGAAGCGGAAGATAAAGATGGAAATGGAGTAGAGACCACTGTCGTTTTGATAGGACATGGGAGCAAATTGCCGTATAACAAAGAAGTGTTAGAGGGGCTGAGGGAGCGAATGGAGATGCGAGGGACATTTAAAGATGTGGAAGTAGCATTTATGCAATTGAACTCGCCGAGTATAGAAGACGTGTTAAGAACGCTGGCTAAGGACGGGAAGAGGAATATAGTGGCTCTGCCTGTTTTTTTGGCTGATGGTGCACATACCACGGAGGACATCCCGGCGACACTGAAGATAGCCTTCGAGGGGGAATGGGCAGAGGTAGGACATGATGTGAAACTAACTTACGCGAAGCCAATAGGAGTGGACGAGCGGATTGTGGATATTTTAGTGGACCGAGTAAAAGAAGCGGTGGAGGGGGAATGAGGTAATTAGGAAGGATAAAGGCTAAAGATAAATAAAATCCATTTGGGCGGGCATTTCCAGTCAGCCGATAGTATCAGCACGGCAATGTCGGTGGTGTGATATGGGCGAATTTATACTGCGGGATGAGCGGAATAACATTCTGTAGATAAATCCCCATAGCACCCATTTTCTTCGCTATATCTACGAGATCACCCTATTTTTTATATGCATTTAAATATCCCATTATGTCTGACTCATCTATTTTCTCCGCCTCTTCTAGTGTTTTCCCTATTATCCTCTCGGTAAGGGCAGAACCAGACGAAAAAGTTCAGATAGTATGCAATGGCTTTCTCCGAATAGCCGGACTCTTTCAATATATATTGTATTTTACTATTTTATCGGGTCATCATCTGTTTGAAGTCTTCATAAACGGCCTTTACTTCATCTACCGAAGCTTCATCCTCCAAAGTGCTAAGGTCCCCAATAGGCTTATCCATTATAATAGTTTTTAAAACACGTCTCATTATCTTACCAGACCTTGTCTTGGGCAGTTTTTCCACAAAGTAAATCTCCTGTGGCGTAGCAATAGGACCTATTTGCTTACGAATTTCCTTGATTATTTCCCGTTTCAGATTCTCTGCTGGCTTATAGCCTTGCTTTAATATTGCAAAGACGATAATATTCTCGCCCTTTATAGGGTCCGGCGTGCCAATGACTGCAGCCTCCGCTACAAATGGTGTCTCCACAACAGCACCTTCTACCTCTGCAGTACCCAATCGATGCCCGGCTATTTTTAGCACTTCATCTGTCCTTCCAAGCAACCAGAAGTAGCCATCTTCGTCCTTTATCGCATAATCGCCGGTATAAAACATACCTTTAAATTTAGACCAGTAGACCTCTTTGTACCGTTCAGGGTCTTTGTAAAGCCCCATCAACATACCAGGCCAGGGTTTTCGGATTGCCAAATGCCCTTTTATACCCCTCTCTACGGGATTGCCTTCCTCGTCTACTACCTCTGCGTCTATACCAGGTAAAGGCAGAGTTGCAGAACCCGGTTTAAGAGGCACGAGCTCTATACCAGGTACGGGCGAAATCATTATCCCCCCTGTCTCGGTCTGCCACCAGGTATCTACTATCGGGCATCTCTCGTCCCCTATATTCTTGTAATACCATACCCATACTTCCGGATTGATAACCTCTCCGACCGAGCCGAGGATTTTTAAACTGCCCAAATTATATCTCTTTATTCGCTCTTCTCCATAACGCATAAACATCCTGATTGCAGTTGGAGAGGTATAAAAGATTGTGACACCATATTTCTCTATAATCTCCCACCATCTATCGGGATTTGGAAAATCAGGTGCTCCTTCATACATGAGTACTGTTGCACCATGAAGTAAAGGCGCATAAACTATTGATGTATGTCCTGTCACCCAACCTACATCTGCAGTGCACCAATAGACCGACTCATCAGATATGTCAAAGACCCATTTGTAGGTGGCATAAATGTATGCCAAATATCCCCCTGTTGAGTGGACGACCCCTTTAGGCTTCCCCGTGGTTCCAGACGTGTAGAGAATATACAATGGATGGGTAGAGTCCAATTGCTTTGGCTCTACATATTCATCGGCATCTTTTATTAAATCCTGATATAGGTGGTCTCTACCCGGCACCATATTTATATCTTCTTCCGTCCGTTTTATCACCACTACATTCGCTATGGTCGGAGTACTCTTCATAGCTTCGTCAACGATCATTTTTAGCTGTATGTATTTCCCCCTTCTTCTTCCAACGTCCGCGCATATCAACACCTCTGCCGATGTGTCATTGATTCTATCTGCCAGTGCCTGGCTACTGAACCCTGAAAATACAACTGTATGGATAGCACCTATTCTTGCTGTTGCGAGCATGGCGATCGTGAGTTCAGGAATCATAGGCAAGTATAATACTACCCGATCTCCCTTTTTCACGCCAAGATGCTCCAGCATGGATGCAAACCTGTTCACTTCTCGATAGAGTTGAAAATAACTGTAAGCTTTTGTATTTCCCGCTTCATCTTCCCAATATAAAGCCACTTTATTCTTATGCCAGGAATATAAATGTCTATCCACGCATAGGTAAGATGCATTGAGCCTACCACCAACGAACCATTTTGCAAATGGCTCTTCCCATTCGAGTATTTTCTCCCAGGGTTTAAACCATTCCAGTTTTGTCGCTTCTTTCGCCCAGAAACGTTCTATGTCTGCGGTTGCATTCTTTTGAAAGTCTAGATACCCTTTTACCGGATAAAATTTCGCTTTTTCCATGATCTATGCCACCTTCTTTTAACTTCAATTCATATATATATAGTATGAACGTACATAAAAATATCAAAAGTAATAAGTACGCCCGGTAAAATTTTAATATATTATCCGGAAACAATGAGTTTGTGTGGTGGTCGCTAGAGATGAAAAAGGAGAAGAAGTTTGGCACGCTCTGTGTTCATGCGGGCGAAGGGACCGACAGACTGTACGGATCGCATACAACGCCGATATATCAGACTTCCACCTTTGTATATGACAATGCCGAGCAAGGAGCCGCAAGGTTCGCCGGCGAAGAAGAAGGATATACATATATGCGTGTAGCGCCAAACACACCTACACACGCCGCTTTTGTTAATAAAATCGCTGCGCTCGAAGGTGGAGAAAGTGGTCAAACATTCTCATCGGGCATGGCCGCTATAACCGCTGTTGCGCTTTCACAATTAGAAAAGGGCGATCATCTGATCTCCACTGAGG
>CAZOEM010000199.1:0-5701 GCA_964578735.1 uncultured Halobacteria archaeon
GACAGAGTAATCGAATATATAAATATGTCCGTGAAAATACACCCGGATGGTTTGATGAGCACGTAAATCTCTTCAGAGAACAGACCGATGGGATGTTCTCTATCGAATATGGCGAAGAGGAATTCGCTGAGAGGTTATACGTGGCAATAGGGTTCATCGGTGGAAATTTCAGATACAGAGATTCTGAGTGGTTTTGGAACCTCCACTATTTCATCCAGCGACATCTGACCGAACAATCTTTAAGGTTGGAATTGAAGTTCATACATCGCTGTATGGAAAAATTAACCGGGAATATTGTTGAAGGCGTTGTTATAGATACAATGGGGATCGATGGGAGGAAGAAGAGCATCCTTGCCTCCTATCACGGAAGATACCACACAATCGGTTCGGCTGATTTAAGGGCGGTGTCTACCGATATGTCACCGCTGTATTCAGGCGGTATTCGATCAACAGATTCAGAAGCGATGAACAAAATTGGTAAGCTGCTGCGAGATGAACCGATTTTAGGCCGTCTGATGGCGTCAAAGAGACATATCTATGTGGATGGTTTGAACGTTAGAAAGATTGTGGAAGACCTCGGGCATCTGATATTGTACAACGTGAGAAAGAGCATTATTCCTGTTTACGAGATATGTGAGTCGGTTGAGAGATCAAATTACTTGAAGAGAAAAACAAGAATTTTGGAAGGGAGTAAAGCAAGGGTTGAGAGTCATAACGTTGGTCTTTCATTGATAGCTGCTGAATTGGTTATAAGTGTTGCGGGGCTGTATCACACGCTAAATGGCTGGTCTGGTCCTGAAAGTCCATTTAACCTTTCAGATATTCGAATATTCGTCCCTGCGTGAGGATTTGAGAGAAGTTCCGATTGTTGGAATTATATCGCCACAACTTGCTTAGTAAAGGTTTTTGCGAAGCAAAAAAGTTTTATCAAAAACGCTTCGCAATCCGTAGGGCATGGCTGCGAAGTGGTGGGGAGATATATATCAGGGCAGAAGGGTTACGAGAAGACAGATACTGTTCCGGAGATAGATGAAGAAAAGGAAAAACTTAGAGCGCACAAAATCTGGTACACATCGCTTTATAACAAACTTTTTGGAGGGGAACATCAAAAATAAAAAAATCGAAAAGCTTTTATATACCTATGACATATACATGATAACAGGGTAGTTTAAGTGGCGTGGCTGGGACTTAAATAAAAGTGAAAATATGGGATTATTAACAAAAGGAATTGCCCCGAGGTTGAATATACATAATGGCAAGTATTGTTTGGAAGTATAGATATTGTTCTATCCATGTCCAATTTTGCTCTACTATTAAGTATCCAGGAAATGGTGCACTCAGAAATATTTTTGTTGGTTTTGGGACTGGGCACAATCTTGGCACTTATCATATATGGTATCAGTGGCTTTTTTAATTTTTCCCTTATGACTAACAGGCTTAATAGGTTTATCATTTGGGCGCATCTTTTGAATACATTATCTATATACCTATGGCTGAATTCTATTTTTCATAAGGCTACAATATTTCATAAGGAATACAAGTGGACGTATATCGTCCTGCCACTTCTGTGGATTCTGGATACCAAATTAAAAAATAAGGATTCTTTGCGGAATCTTGTAAAACTTATTATACTCTATCTCGGGTTAGCGCCTGCAACGAGATATACACTTAGGTTAGTTCTAGGTATCTGATATAAATAATTTTGAATTTCAATTTATTGCTCCTGACTAAATCATAAGTTTGAGTCTCTGGAATCGCCTACCACAATGCCCTAATTTACCTTTATTCTACTAGTTCTCCCTATTTCACACTAAAAATTTGTCTACGGCTTTAATTAGGCTACTACAGAAGGCAGTATGAGGACGTATGGGGCGATAGATTTGGGATCTAAAAGCGAGGGACAAAATTAATTACCATCACTCATGCTTTTTTAAGCGTTTCTTAAAACATATCGAGTGTTTTATGCACTCCTTTCTCTATGTCTGATAAAATGGGCTTAAATGCGCTTTAGACGATTACAACAAAGATTGTGTGGAAAACATGCAGAATTAGTGACTGAATTTGCTATTAAAGGATGTTTAGACATGCTTCCAGAGGCTCGTTTTGAAATAATTCGATGATTATCGACGTAATACGTAGTAAAATATATCTGGCTTTCAAAGCTTATATGTTTAAAAATAAATAGGGAATTAGAAGGAGTACAAAGAATGCAAGAAGAACTAAAATGGTTTGCCTCTTTTCCAAAGGAATTAGAGGAAGATGCAATAGATGTCTTAGAAAAGGCCAAAAAGGAATTCCCGAAGGATAAACCAGTACTTGCTTATGTACCAAGAGAAGAGACGCTAATACTCTCTGGTGATTAAATTGAAATTTCCGTATCAAAAAGAGAGGTCGAGACTATTTGGAGAAATTTATAGACCTATCATTGAATTTGAAATAGAAACCAAACTTGGTTGGACCTGAATACTGGCTTATATCGATTCCGGTGCAGATATCACGCTTCTTCCAAAGTCTTTCATCCGGGCGCTGAAGATCAGGGTAGAAGTGGAGGATATTAAAGAGATAGGTGGTATTGGTGGTGGCAAAATTCCGATAATCTTTAAAGAAGTTAGAATGCAGATTGTAGATAAAATAATTGATGCTAAGGTTGCAATTGCATTGATCGAAGATGTTCCATATCTGTTAAGACGAGAATATGTCTTTAAACATTTTGAAATCTGCTTTATGAAGAACAAAATAATCCAAGTTGAGGCGGGAGAATGTTGATTGGAAAATGCTTGAAAAGCTTACCCTGCGACGTGAGGATGGGGCTCCGGAACAGAACGGAACACATTTGAGCTGAGCGAAGATGTCTACTGCTATGCGGGAAATCTACCCGGAAGTACGGATGTGCGTATTTACGTGGTAGCGAACAAGGACGTTTGGAACGATGGCGATGGATTGACGGATGTTTCTGGCGGATAGGAAACAAAGACGACAGGAAGTGATGGAAGCATCGCAACCACTAAAATATGGAGTGCCAGACTTACAGAGGGTGAATATGACATCGTTGTGGACACAAACCGAAACGGAGAATGGAACACTGGAGAGCCAATAGACAGTGAAGTGGACGTTGGATTTACAGCAGTTCCTGAGTTTACGACAATATCCATTCCAGTTGCCGCTGTGCTTGGACTCGTGTTCCTGATGTCCCGCAGAAGTAGGCATAGCAGAAGAAGAAATTGAAACGGTTGAAAGGGTGGTGCTACAATTTAAAAAGCGCTGCTCTTTCTTTATTTTTCATTTTTTTGAATATAAACTATGAATAAGATTTATATACCGTAAATACTACCATATTTATGGTGATAAATAAAATGAGCTCAGTAACCGTAAAGTTCCGTGGGATTCCAGAAGAGATACTTGATAAAATGGTGGAGTATGGAATGGCGGAAACAAAAAGCGAAGCAATTCGTGTGGCAATATTGAACTTCGGAATTGAAATTGGATTACTCAGTGAACAGGGATTAATAAAATCCCTAAGAGAGCAACTGGCAGAGGGCAAAATTTCGCAAGAAAAAGTTGTCGAAGAGATTGAGAGAGCTAAAATTGAGAGTCTTCGTTGACAGTTCCGTTTTCATTTACGGTCTCGAATTTGAGGAATCCAACTCTGCCATAATTTACAATGAAATTACTAATGGGACTATCAAAGCAGTTATCAATGAAAAAGTCGTTGAGGAGGTCGTTAGATACTTCGGCAGAAGGAAAGGCAGACACTTTGCATATTTAATTGAATCTCAACTTAGGAGAGTTTGTGAAGTCAAGCAACGACAAGATTACGCAGGTGAAATCGAAGAATGGAGGGGAAAAATTAAAGATAAGGATTTAGAGCATTTAGCAACTGCCAAAAAGTTCGGATTGAAAATAGTTGCCTATGATTCCGATTTTCTACCATTTGAAGAATATCGCACACCAAAACAATTTGTTGATGAATTAGGAAAAAAGTCGTATGATGTTGAGCAGTAAGACACAGGGATGCCTCGGAATTTATTCCTAGGGTGGCGAGGTTGGAGCTTGTTATAGTACAACATCTATACGGCTACAACCCCCTTAAAATATCCTTTATCTCATCTATGCGTGCATCCGTCTTAATAGCGATGTCCGAGAAATGGGTCCTGCTTGCGTGAAAACCGGCAGACCGCAAAGCGTCTATTAAGGTCGCAATAGGCGGTGGTGGTATTTTCAACGCTTTGCATATCGCATGATGCTCGAAATAATAAGGTATATCCAGCTCATGGATGCATGTATCAACGAGTTTCAGTGCTTCGCTCTTCTTACCCAACTCCCTTTTTCCTAATTCGTCATGCACCTGTTCGCAGAACGCCGTATCCTTTATCGCGTGTAGGTATAGCGGCCCTGCAATGCGTACTTTCGCACCACAGACAGTACACTCTCGCTTCAGGTCCAGCATATCGGCGCACACGCACCTATTGCCGCAGGCGAAGCAATGCGAAATGAAACCAAGTCGGCTCATGCACGCATCAGCTCTTTTCGCGCCTCGTTTCACACGTGCGATGATCCTTATGAAATGTGCTGTGGAATAAGATAAAAGCGGCTGTATCGCTTTATCATATTTGCTCAGGTCTCGCGTTACCGCACCTAAAAGAACACGAGTCGCCATCTCGGTATGATAGTCAGTATTAAGCGGTTTCGCACCGTATTTCCTCATGCCACCGGTATGAGCGCCGCATAACGGCGCTGTATCTGTCGCCGTAACCAGAAGCAATCGCTTCACGGATTTGCATGCGGCATCCAAAAACGGGACTGGGGACCCAAAGGGGTCTAAATCGACCATATCGTACCGGGTTTGTAATAGCAGGATATTAGCATTCTCGTTATATGCACGCGCTCGCTCTTCTAACGAATTTAACGCGATATTGCGTTTTATTAGTTCGTATGCGGGCGTGCTGTGATCGTTAATAGATACACACATACCCACTTCGTTCGCTATCCGGACACCCCTAACGCCAGAGCCCGCAAGTGCATCTATGTATATGGGCTGCTGTCGTGATGACGGCAGCGAGGATGCAAAAGCAGATACACTCGCTATGTCTATATCCCGGCACAACTCCATCTTCGGATTATAAAACATTGACCTTTTGAGTTGTTTGGGTACGATTATCTTCGTTGTTCCTTCTTTTATCTCCGAAAACATTTTATTTATATAGGCGCATATCTATTAATAAACGAGGACTGAAAAACAAATGCGTACGCGATCCACAAAACTGGTAGGCTTATTAGCTATCATGATTATCCTGCTTCTGGCCTCTGGCTGCGTTGAAGTCGGTGACTTGCAGACCGAATCGAAATCAGTTGAGTTGGATAGTGCCGAGTCGGTGCGTGCCGAAATCGGAATGGGCACAGGCGAGCTGAAGGTAGCTGGTGGTGCGGCCGAGCTGCTGGAAGCGGACTTTAGCTATAACGTCGCCCGGTGGAAGCCCGAAGTGAAGTACAGCGTGAGCGACAATCGGGGTCTGCTTACAGTACAGCAGCCGTCAACTAAAGGTGGTATCCCTGAGGGTGACCTTCGTTACGAATGGGACCTACGCCTAAACAACGACGTGCCCCTGGTTCTCAGCGTTGATTTGGGTGCAGGTGACGGCGATCTCGAGCTTGGAACTCTATTTCTTACCCAACTCGATCTCCAGATGGGCACAGGAGAGAC
>CAZOEM010000200.1:0-5676 GCA_964578735.1 uncultured Halobacteria archaeon
AGATATTATCCGGGCGATTGATCTTGAGAGCGAAGATGTTGCACGGATATTAGCCATCGACAGAGTAATCAAGTATATAAAACAAGGGAAGATAAGCATCACGGATAGTTATAATTTCCAGGATATAGGAAAGAGAATCAAAGAGGTCCAGTTTTGTGAAAACGAGGGTTATCTCACAGACAAAATCGTTGAACAATGGATTCATGGTGAGTTTCCAGTGACTTTTTTGCCACTGCTTGAAGCTACAAAATATTCCAAAATGGATAAAAAAGACGAAGATGGCATTCCTCTCTCGTGGAACAATCTATCAGAAGTCCTTCATTTCGTATCTAAATATGTTCGTGAAAATACGCCTGGGTGGTTTGATGAGCACGTAAATCTCTTCAGAGAACAGACAGATGGGATGTTCTCTATTGAATATACCGAAGAGGAATTCGCCGAGAGGTTATATGAGGCAATAGGGTTCCTTGGTGGAAATTTCAGATACAGAGATTCAGAGCGGTTTTGGAACCTTCGTTATTTCATCCAGCGATATCTGACCGAAGAGTGCTTAAGGCTGGAGTTGAAGTTCATACATCGCTGTATGGAAAAATTAACCGGGAATATCGTTAGAGGCGTTATTATAGATACAATGGGGATTGATGGGAGGAAGAAGAGCATCCTCGCGTCCTTTCATGGAAGATACCACACAATCGGTGTGGCTGATTTAAGGGCGGTTTCTACCGATATGTCCCCGCTATATTCAGGCGGTTTTCGATCAACAGATTCAGAAGCGATGAACAAAATCGGTAAGCTGCTGCGAGATGAACCGACTTTAGGTCGTGTGATGGCGTCAAAGAAACATATCTATGTTGACGGCTTGAACGTTAGGAAGATTGTGGAAGACCTCGGGCATCTGATATTGTACAACGTGAAAAAAAGTAGTATTCCTGTTTATGATATCTGTGAGTCGGTTGAGAGATCGAATTACTTGGAGAGAAAAACAAGAATTTTGGAAGGGAGTAAAGCAAGGGTTGAGGGTCATAACGTTGGTCTTTCATTGATAGCTGCTGAATTGGTTATAAGTGTTGCTGGGTTGTATCACACGTTAAATGGCTGGTCTGGTCCTGAAAGTCCTTTTAACCTCTCGGATATTCGCGTATTCATTCCTGCTTGAGGATTTGAGAGAAGTTCCGATTGTTGGAATTATATCGCCACAACTTGCATACGGGTTTTCTACTTGTCCCCCTGTTTTCGATTAAATTTAATTCTGCTATCAGACTCTTCAGTTTTGTTTGGTTCATGAATACCCAACCTCCTGTTTTTCTGAATCTTGTACGTCTATTTTTCCTGTTACCACTTCGGAAATCAACGCGGTGCGGTATTCTTTTAGGAGTTCGATTTGTCTTTGATTATTCCTAAGGAGTGTATCAAATCTCATTGTTTCTGATTCAGCGTTTTCAACAATCTTATCCTGTTCATCTATACTAGGTAATGCTGCTATTTGGTATTTTATCATTGTCCCAGTTATTAGTGGTTGCGCATTTTGGTTTGCCAAATTATTCAAGCGCATTGAAGTTAATAGAAAAAATAAAAACCTATAGTTCTGGTTAGTTTTTGCTATTAGCGCATTATCAGTTACCCACTTGTGACCACAAACTAAATGCACCTTCCCACATTTTGCTCCAACACGACCTATTATTAGAGTGTCATTGGTTACATTATAATCTTCAGTAAATCCTAAAAACCCATTTCCACCATAAACCTCATATGTGCCTTCTTCATTTATATCTTCTCTTGTAATGCCCTCGCCGCTTTTTATAGTTATAACATGCTTCAACTTCTTGACCTCCCAATGTTCCGGTATCTCACCCAGCCACTCAATGCCCGAATCTTTCAGTTTCACATCAGGGTCCAGCCCTTTGGTCACTGCATGGTTAATGATTGCCGCGCGTTGTTCTTTGAGAAGGGCTATCAGTTTCTGTTTATTCTCAATGAGCGTGTCTATCAGGCGGGTCTTGCGGTCAGGGTAGTTTGCGATGGTTTGTTGTTCTGAGAATGGTGGTAAAAGAACAATCAAATTCTTTATTTTTGTCAAATTCAAGTTTTCCTGAGTATTAGACGATGAATAGTAACTGATATATCTTTCGACATCTACCAAATGATACTTCAAATAGTCTCTAATCAACTTGTGAGCTGGTATAAGCCCTAATATTGCCTGATTTGCAGATGCATCAATATCTAACAGTGTCGTCTTTCCTAATGATGCAAAAATACTAATTAACAGAGTCCCTCGGGGGATTATCTCTAATCCTTTAGCTTCTTTACCCTCAACAGAGATCTTTCTTGACGTCTTTTTTAATATCTCTTGTTCTGTTATATCAGAAATTGCTACTCACGGGATACCATTTTCATCATCCCAATAACTAGGGTTTGAAGTATCTGGTGTTCCACCCCCTATAATTTCATCTAACGAATATTTTAACTTTGAAACCACCCAATGCATTGGAATCTCCCCCATCCACTCAATCCCACTATCTTTATATTTTGGATACCGTTTCATAGAACTTCATTCCACCTCTTTCAGAATCAAACAAATCACTTTTCTGACGGCTTCCAGTATTCCCAGCAGATTCTGTTTATCTTTATTCCACATACACCGCCTCTTTATTGATTTGTGCCTTCACATAAGATTTAAGATACTTCTCTCGCGCTATATCAACATCACGCTGAAATTGTGCACCAAAAAACGCCCTCAATTCCTCTTTCAACTCGTAAATAGCAGGCGTATTATCTTCTAATTCAATAATAATATCTATATCGCTATCTTCTGTCTGCTCGTTATGCACAAAAGAGCCAAAGAGCCCTATCCGTTTAATATAAAAATGTTCCTTCAAATAGTGCCTGTTTTGCCGAATAAAGCCCAAAATATCTTCCTTCCCCATCATTTTCGCGTATCTCCCATAATCTCCTTAAGCAGCCCTTCCGTTTCACATTCCAGCGCCAAAATATCCGCCTTGATCTCTTCTAAAGCCCGCAGCGGCTTATATTCGTAGAAATACTTCGTGAAGTTGAGTTCATACCCTACCTTATCCTTGCTCCTATCCATAAACGCATCAGCGACATGTGGTTTCACTTCACGGTCAAAATATTCGTCAACATCATCGTTCAGCGGTACTTTCTCATAATCGCGTAATGAAGTATCAGGTTTGGGCTTGCCTCTTAAAACCTTATCACGCACCATTTCGCCGTGCTCCATCAGTGGACGTTCAACCGTAATCTTGTTATACCCGAAATAGTCGTTATCAAATATCTTGCAGTTCTCGCCCTCTTCAAACCGGGCGTAAATCCCGGTGAGTTCTTGAATCTGCCCATCAGAAACGTAATTCCGCTTGTTACCCAGACTCTTTCGCATCTTCTTGTAATAGCCCACGGCATTAATGAGCTGTACCTTCCCGATTCGTCTTTCTGATTTGCAGTTGCTAACGATCCAGATATAGGTAGCGATCCCGGTATTATAGAACAGTTCAGTAGGGAGCGCAATAATAGCTTCCAGCCAGTCGTTTTCTATTACCCATTTGCGGATATTGCTCTCGCTCGAGCCCGCATCACCGGTAAATAGCGGCGACCCGTTAAAGATAATTGCAATGCGACTACCGCGAGGTTCCATCTTCGAGATCATATGCTGCAGGAACAGGAGTGCGCCATCACTAACACGAGGAAGTCCTGCATGGAACCGACCGTAAGGATCGTTTGCCTCGTCTTTGATATACTCCTGCTCCTTCTTCCAGCTCACGCCAAATGGAGGATTGCTCAGCATATAGTTGAATTTATTGCCCTTGAACATATCCTCACTGAAGCTTGTACCAGAGCGGATGTTATCTGCTTCTTCGCCCATAATCAGGACATCTGATTTGGCTATCGCATACGTCTGCTCGTTCAGTTCCTGCCCGTACATCACGATCTCCACATCGGGATTGATCTTCTGCCGGATATGCTCCTTCGCTATTGTCTGCATACCGCCGGTACCACATGCGGGGTCAAAGACAGTTCGGATTATACCTCTACCCTGTAGTTCCGCTTGATGTTCCGCAAAGAGAAGATTCACCATCAATCGTATCACTTCTCTGGGCGTGTAGTGCTCACCCGCGGTCTCATTGGACATCTCAGAGAACCTGCGCAGGAGCTCCTCGAAGATATAGCCCATTTCATGGTTCGCGACCACATCCGGATGCAGGTCGATTTCAGTGAATTCCGCTACCAGCATGAACATCAGGTCGTTCTTGACCAGTTTGGCAACTATCTTATCTATCTGGAAATTCTCTATCATCTCACGGACATTAGCACTGAATCCGTTGAGGTAGTTATTAAAGTTCAGTTCTACGTTTCCGGCATCCTGAGCCAACCGGCGGAGGTCGTAATAGGACGTATTGTAGAAGTTCAGGCCGTTGGTTGCATGTAGTATTACCTGTGCAGGATCAGGCAGAACGTCCTTGAATTTGTTGTTCGTTGCAATGACCGCGTCTTTGTGCTCTTCCAGTACGCAGTCCAACCGTCTCAAGACCACGAATGGGAGTATGACATCTCCGTATTCATGTTGTTTGAACGTGCCTCTTAATATGTCGTCTGCAACCTGCCATATGAAGTTCGCCTTGTCCTGGAAGTTGTTCATTGTATATATATATATAGGTAGTATAACTTCTACCTATAAATTTAATTTAGGACGCAGATGTACACGGATTTTTTCTTTTGGTGGGTTGGGTGAGCTATTTTTAACGGCATTAATCTTTTCATCTGTGTTAATCTGCGTTAATCGGTGTCTATATTTTTTGGGGATTCTTCGATTCTTCCCGCTTGCGTCTCTTTTCCCGATAACGATTATCTCACTTCACAGTTCTCTCACCTCATCAAGAAATGCAGGCCTGTTTTTAAATTCTGCTTTTAAATCGGAAAACCGCTTTTCCCAGCTTGATTCGTCTTTTACGAGGTTTATGTAAATGTGTTTGACCTTAGCCAAATATCCTGCCGCAATACGATACGTATTTCTATTTCCTCCCAGGATGTTCCTATAAGCAAAGATAGTTCTTCCGGATACACATAATCAACTTTTTTCGCCAATCAGAAGGACGTTTTGCCAGTTTTTCCACTAAATATTCCCATTCTTCCTCCGTCTTGCACATCGCGAAAAAAATATCCATCAAAGCATCCTCAAAACCGGAATTCTCCATATCATACTCCTCAAAGGCGTCATCAAAAAATTCAAGTTTTGCATCCGAGGATATATTACCTGCTTCAATCAATTCTTTCTGAACCTTTTTCATGCGTGTTCGGATAAGAGATTGACATTTCAACTAGTAGATATATTATTTATAGTATAAACGCGATCATTTTACCTAGTGATAGATTGTATGGTTCCAAATGATGAGAAGGGCGTATACCCTACGGTAATGACTATTGTTGAGATGTTTCCAGACGATTTTTTGAGAGATACTGCACGTGAAACGGAATTTATAAAACGGCAGCGTAAAATTGACCCGGTCATTCTTTTCTGGGTGCTGACGATTGGGTTTGGGGTACGTTTTTTGAGTACTATCAGGGGGCTAAAAGAGAAATACGAGGAAAAAGCGAAGACCACATTGAGCATAAGCAGTTTCTACGACCGGTTCACACCTAAAATGGTCGAATTTCACAGAATGT
>CAZOEM010000201.1:0-5667 GCA_964578735.1 uncultured Halobacteria archaeon
AATTATATCTGTAACAAATATATGTGAAAAACCACTTTCTATGACCACCTCACGCATGCATAACAGAGCTAAATTACTTTTCAGAAAATGCTTCATAATATCGAAGTGAAGTCTTCGGAGGAAGTCACAGTAATAAGTGAACCTTGGATCAAAAGGGCGATAGGCATAAGGAACAATATTCCTTTGAGAAAATGACTCTCCTTTTCGAAACAGCTCTTCTCTGCGAGTTTTTATCTTCCAACCGTTTGTCTCTTTTAATCCGTAGCATGTCTCTAAATCTTTTAAGGTTATTTTGGGGTTGAAAACATCATCGAAAACTTTTGTAATTTGTTGAGAGGTAAATCCCACAAGAACCCCATCTCTTCCTGTCTCCACCCCACTCGACTGCTCCTTAAATATATCCGTTACCTTCCAGAACTTATCGTATTCCTCTTGCAAAGCGAAATCCTTAGGCACAAAGAAATAATATGGCTCTATCGGTTTGAGTTCCAGCCAATCCGTACTCGTTACGTCATTTTTGCGAAGATATTTGTATTTTGTATCTCTCAAGCCCCACACGTCCGCATAACGAACCTTCTTCTCCTTTAGCGGCTTCTCTAACTTCACGTAAATCGCTATTGCCACTCCCTGCTGAATGTCAAACACATTCTCATCTTTACCGCCTTCCGGTGTCTTCTCGCCTATCCTCGACGAGCCATGCAAATTAAGGATATAAATCTCGTCAAAAGTCGAAAGCCGTTCCTTTCGCATTCCGCGATGGATTATACCCGAAAGATACGAATTGTTAGTGATGTAGCCAAAAATACCCTTACCGGTCTGACTTATCTTCCAGTGTGCAAACCTGATGAACTTAATGTAATCATCAGAAAGCGGCTGAATATTCTTCAAATAGCACTTTTAATGCGGGGTAGAAGCTCTCCTCTCTGAAGTTGCCGCCCGTGTAAATCTCATGGAGTTCTTTGAGGTACGTGCTGATAATCTTCTGCAATTTTGCTCTTTCCGGGTTGGTCATGCTATAACTGTATAGCAAGAATTTGATTTTTATAAGTCTTTCTATTTGGATGCACGCTTTACTTCACTTCACAGCCAGACAATCTTGAAACAATCCAAAAATAAGTTCGTTTTAGGCTGAAGAATTATTAAGCGCCACCATGTTGTTAAGAGCAAATAGAGAAAATAAGGGAGGTAAATAGAAGTTTGCACAGAGTATAGAACATCTTATTGCCATTTTTATTCCTGAGGCTTATACTCTCTGTATTCTCCTTGGACTTCATTAGGTATGTTCAACAAGTTCTCTAACCTGCCCTTCTGCTTTTTGGTCAGTTTTAACTTCTTCGCATTGATTATCCCAGCCAGTCGCAACCTCGTGCGGGCGTCCATTTTAGTATTTGAAAGCGCGGTCCTCACTACTGTCTCCCGCACTTTCTTCGATGTATCATTCAAACACCCTTCTACGTAAGCATCAACGTCGAATAACAGGAATAGATACTTGTAGCAATGTGCTCGAATCTCATAGAAGTTAGAATGAGAGCCTCGCTCGAGCAATTGCCGCACAAAATTTGCATCTAACTCTTCTGACATCGAATATAAAGCGTCATAGGCACCCTTTTTCATATGCCAAACATCATCGGATTTTACATTGTCCACATTTTCGAGCAACTGCAGAATCGCCTCCTTCTTCTCTTCTAACGTTGGCAACTGCGAGATATACCAGTCACATACCGCTCTTCTAACGGGATTAAAATCGTGATCTGTCACCGCTCTCAGATCATATAAAAATTCGTCTTTAATCTCCTTGGGCATGCCCTCCAGAGACTGGAACAAATCGTTAACGAAAGGGTGTGTATTAGCTACTTTTAACTCTGTTGCTTTGTTCATGCCTCCATACAGAGTCATACGTATCCTCATGAATGTGTCCGGTTCACGCAGTAATTCAAAGATTTTAACACGATTTTCTTTTGCTATTACTTCGGAATTCAGAAGCATAATTGTCGCTCTGTGTAACATCCGTGAAAATTCACGCCCTGCTGTAATCCCTCGCAGACATAAGTAATATAGTATCTTCACATGGTCGCTCAGATTTCGATCATTCAGCAGTATTTGGAAATTATGGATGAAAGAATCATCGGGACTTACTTCGTCTTTCATCAGTAAATAGAGTAGGTATTCTTGCGTCAGGGGTTCGTGTTCTAGCAGATAGCGCACGCAGAATTGATAAGGCGCTTCCGGAAGGGAAAAAAATACGAAATCGTCAACCATGCACTTATAAGTTTTAATCACCCGTCTAAGTAACGATTGCAACAAAAAGATTTTCTCTCCCTCTGTCAGATAGTCCGCAGTGACACACACTCCAAAAATCCATTCGTCTACAATTCCCTCATCAATGCAGGGCAGGACTCTTTCCTCACGTATGAGTTCTAAATCATCGTCAAGACTTCGGTCTAGTCTACTGTAATTAGCTACTGCATCCTCTACAAGCGTTATCAGTTTTCTTCTCAAATCCACGTTTATTTCATAGCCCTCTGGCAAGACTCGCTCACCACAATATTTTAGTACTAGCGCTTCATAATCTTCCATTTTTTTCGTTATACCCCTAATTGCTTTTTCCTATCATTCCTATACCCGGAATCAAGAAATCATTTTGCATTGTCTGCTAAAAAATCCACATATTTTTGAGCAGATACCATATTCCAGCTTCTCTTATGTTCATTGTTTTAACAAGTTCCTTAACCTGCCCTTCTGCTTTTTGGTCAGTTTTAACTTCTTCGCCTTGATTATCTCAGACAGTCGCAACCTCGTACTGGCGTCCATTTTAGTGCCAGAAAGCGCGGCCCTCACTACGGTTTCTCGCACTTTCTTCGTTGTATCGTTCAGACATCCTTCCACGTAAGCGGCATCATCGAATAACAGGAATAGATATTTGTAGCAATGTGCTCGAATATCACCAAGATTAGACTGTAACCCATGTTCGAGCAATTGCCGCACAATTTTTGAATCTAACCCCTCGGACAGCGAATATAAAGCGTCATACGCACTCAGTTTCATATACTTATCAGCATCTGATTTTACATTGTCCACATTTTCGAGCAACTGCAGAATCGCCTCCTTCTTCTCTTCTAACGTTGGCAACTGCGAGATATACCAGTCACATACCTGCCTTCTCACGCAATTGAAATCAAAATCGAGCACGTTTACAAGATTACTGAAAAATTTTAATTGCAGTTCTCGGGGCATCCCCTCAACGGACCGGAACAAATCTTCAATGAATGGCAGTAAATAAACATCATATACTCCGGTTGCTTTAATCAGTTCTTCAAACGCATCCTGTATATGCATAAATAAGTCAGATTCTCTGAGTAATTCAAAAACCTTCACACGATTCTCTTTCGCTATTGCTTCAGAATCTAGAAGTATAGAAGTCGCCTTTATTAACTGCTTTGAAGTGTCACGCCCGGGTGCAATCCTTGGTAGACACAGGTAATACCCTATTTTCACTGTGTCGCTCAGATTCCTATCGTTTAGTACTATCTGGAAATTATAGATGAAAGAATCTTCGGGACTTTCTTTGTCTTCCATAAGCAAATAGAGCAGGTATTCCTCTGTCAGAGGTTCATGTTTCAGCAGATAGCTTAAGCATAACTGATAGGGCACTGGTGGAGAAAAAACGAACCCTGTTTTCTTATACATGCGCCTATCATCTTCAATCTTTCTTCTCATGAATGATTGCAACAAGAATATCTTCTCTTCATCTGTCAGATAGTCGGCATTGACACAAGCTTCACAAATCCGTTCGTCTACATCCCCGTTCTCAATGCAGGTCAGAACTTCAAAATCCGTCTCAAAGCTCGTGACACCTTCGTTGTAATTAACTGCTGCATCCTCCACAAGCGTCATCAATTTTCTTCTCAAGTCCTCGCTTATAATATCTCCTCTCGGTAAGACTCGTTCACGGCAATACTTTAATACTTTCTCTTCATATCCGTCCATTTTACCTTATACCCCTGAATATCTTTTGCCCCTGTTTAGTAATTGCAAACCACTCTATTCCCCAACCCCGACTAACCATATATTCTTCTCTATCCTTATCATATCCAAAATCGAGAAGTCCGAATAACTTGAGCGCGGGAACAATTCTACCATCAAAAACGCCGTAAAGTAATTCCGCTCCCGGTAGAAGCAAATTGAGCATATCTTCTACGTCTCCATGTTCCATACAAAATTCCTTTATCCATACCATAAATGGATACTTCTCGTCCACTTCGCATTCTGATAGTGCAGAGGCGATATTACCGCTCTCTTCTTGCGCCCATTCTGGTATCCCTCCGCTATCAGGCGGTAAAAGTTTCGCCCATCTCGTTTCGTTCCACAAAGCATCAAATAACACAACAAATTGCTCCTTTGGTGTGAGCAGCGTGAAAAGATCAATCCGCGGAGTCACATCTAACCTGTTTTTTGCGCTCACAACGAACAGGTTCAAAGTTTTACTTATAGTGTAAAACAGGTGTATGGTCCATGAATCGGGCTGATTCGCTGTGCTTTTGAGTTCTTCGAGGCTGCTCATTAATTCATTCAACGCGAAGAGATGTTTCCTACCGATGAAGCTATTTGCTGCTGTCAGTTTCATACCGTTATGTTCTAAAAGGTAGTCCAAAAAAGTCTGGAAATCGTTCAGCACAGTGCTACAACTCAGACTCAAATCGTCTTTCGAAAACGCACTACTGATTTTTTCATTTACTCCAAATAACTGCTTGTAGTTCACTTCCAAATCTTCCACATCATATTCACGCAGCATCCAGATTCTGAAGTCTTCGTCCCAGGTCTCACTGTCCGGGTCGAGTTCATCGTAGGATTCAAATCGGCGGATATATATTTGGGGGTTTTTGCATGCTGAAAGGATATCGTCCAATTGGTCTTTGTCCACGCTGCCACGTTCATGCAGGAACTTGTAGAATTTCTTGAATGCTATGAGTATAGGACGGACTTCACTCTTGCCACCGCCCCAGACTTTTCGGATATACCAGTTACCGAGATAGTCGTCGATGTCCCTATCGGTAACTTCCAGTAGGTTTTTTTCCTCGCAGCCTATGAGGTAGTGAAGTGCAAAGAAGCGGATGTGATGTGCGTGGGCGGAAGCGGTTTCTACACTTAGCCCTTTTTCCTGCTTTTGATAGTTGTAAAAGGCTTCGACTAATTTTTCTGTTTCTTCTTCTTCCCTCGCGGTCATTTACTATACCTTGCTATGTTATTGCTCTTCAAAAAACTTCTTCTTATGGGAAACAATATAATTTAGAAATGTTCAACCCAAATTTTAGATACATGAGCAAGATCGTGAGAGTGCACACCAAAATATCCGCATCGAGACGCTTTGTGATAAGGTATTAGAGATGAGGAAAGAACTGGAAAAAGTAAAGTTATTGCTTGCATTAGCAATTTGCCTATTCTTGTTCCTTACGGGAATGGGAGTTGCATCTGCGCAAGAATAAGTAGTGGCAGGGGGAATTTCAGATGCTGCATGGATCGCAATAGTCTTGCAGCGGTAATAGCTATTTGGGGGCTTTTGATCGCATTCATGCTCTGGACAAAGATTTGATGTAAAATGGTAGCAATAAAGGGAAAGGGGATAAGAATAAAAGAGCTGGATAACTACGGCTCTTATCATCATCCGGC
>CAZOEM010000202.1:0-5651 GCA_964578735.1 uncultured Halobacteria archaeon
CACATGGTTACTTAATAGTCTTAGATATATAAGAGCTTCTTGTGAACCTATGGGCCGAACGGCAGCCTACTCGCCTGGGAAATATATTATTATCCTTCTCCTCGAACTGAAGTTCGTGTCGCTCCAACTTCGACTATCGTTCCAGGATCACCAGGACATTTTGGGGCTAGCGCTACACAGGTAGGTACACCAATTTTTAGCACAGGTTATGTTAGTGGTATTTCATTCTCTCCAGATTCTCAGAAATTTGTATTTGTATCCAATCGTGCTGGCAGAGATAACATTTGGGTAATAGAAGTAGTTGCACTACCAATAGTTCCCACAATCTCAATCGCCACAGACGGCTTTGAATACTCGCTAGGCTACACAATGACAATTACCATAGACATCACAAATCCAACCGAAGAAAGCGTAACGTTCCAATGGTACTGGGGAGTTCCTTAGTTTAGCGTTTGTGTTCCAGTGAGGTCTGTTCCAATACCAGCGGGCTACGATGATACGCTCGATTACCGCTTCACAATTCCAAACGGGGGTTCAATGCCTTTCGGCAACGTATTCTACGTGCAGCTACTCGATGCAAGTGGTGAAGTCTTGGCTGCAGATGCTGCATGCTGGGCTTATAGACCGGGTGGAGAAGCGATGCCAGCAAAAGAAGTAGATATCGCAAAAGAAATAAAGAAAACAATTCAACCCAAATTTAACAACTGCCATATTTTAAAAGCGTTTAAATGCCACAGTTCAATTATTAGCAGGTGTAAAGGCAACTTATTGTCTCTTTCACGTTTCATTACAACTTTTATACACCACGGTCTACGAAATTATATCCGTTTTATTTTTTAGTCATTTAAATCACTTATTTCTGTAGTGAGATATTTATACTATAAAAACAATGTATAAGCATGACCTATTTGAGAGAACTTAAAATCCGTATCGTTACAAGACTTCAACACAATTCCAAAGTGTCTAAGGCGGTTATAAGAATAGTCAATGGTAATTTTGAAGAAATAACGCTATATACGGGATTCAAGAGGGATATAAGTCGCGCAGTATCATGGAGTGAGATCACGGAGCGGTTAAAGCCAGAATTTGACGAGATTTATGCTGGCTTTTGCTTCATCGCGTACAAAAGCTACGCTACGACAGAAGAAGGCCACTCGGCTATGAGGAAAAGAGTAGAGAAGGCAGAAAAGAAGTTACAGAAGCTGAGACAGGAATGTGAAGCAAAGAAGAAGAGAGGTATGAATACGTTGTCTTAGCAACAAATGTATGAAAAAGCTTGAAAATGTAAAACTCGTTGAACTAAACGGAAAGGTGATGAAAGAGAGCATGGGAGAAGGGTCTGAACTCTTATCGCGGATTGTATAGTCCGTTGTCAAAAACAAAGATGTTTTAGGCGCAATTTCGATACAAAATAATGCTTTCCCTACAAAACGAAGATATCTTAAGACAGTAAGAGGAGAAATATCTAGAATTATCCAATTTTATAAGCCAAATAGATTAATGAAACGTAAGAACGTGATTATAACCTATTTAAGTGGGTTATATTAAAAACAAAACTCGATGAAGTAAAATTATTTTTGGGTTTGTTAAATTTGGGTTATATGAGTTGCTAGATATAAAACATGTGCTAAAAGAAAAACCTGTTTCATTAGTCAAGCTTTCCTTTTCAAAGAAAGGTTGCGTGTGATCTTGTGGTTGCACTAATCCATTCAGGCACCCTAACTTAGATACTCACCTTAACTACACATTCAAACACTTCTTCCGCAGGACCCATGAGATAAGCACCTTCCGCCTTTAGCTCCACCACCAAATCGCCACCTTTCGTATGTACTATAACAGGTTCATTTAGATTCACATACCCAAGCTTATTTAATGTAAGCACCGATGCTGTTGATCCGGTGCCACACGATAACGTCTCCCCTACCCCTCGCTCATACGTCCTCACGCTTATCTCTCTTTTAGCGTTACGCACTACAAAATCAACATTAGTCTTGTTAGGGAACGCGTTATGAGATTCTATTGCTTTTCCCACCACATCAACCTCCAGCCCATCAAAGGAGTCGACAATGACAACTGCGTGTGGATTGCCAAGGCTCAACGCGGTCAGTTTAATCTCACCTATTTCATCATTTACGAAAAGCATTTGCTCTATTTTATTAAACTCCGGCACCCCCATAAAAACCCGGATAGAAGTCACTGTACCCCTTTCATCAACTTCCACTTCTGGAACAATCAACCCTGCTAACGTCTCCACTTTCATTCTACTACTTCGTACTAGCCCTCTTTCGTACACATATTTGGCAAAGCATCGCATTCCGTTTCCGCACATCTCTGCCTCGGAACCATCAGCATTAAAAACCTGCATCCGCACCTCATACGAACTTGTAGTGGGAATACAAAGGAATAATACGCCATCTGCACCTATTGCGAATCCGCGTTGGCATAGTAATCCGGCGAGTTCGCCCTTCTTCTGCTCGGGTATTCCTGATTCTCGATCGTCTATCAGTATGAAATCATTACCACAGCCTTGCATCTTCGTGAATTTAAGTTCCGTCATTGCTTGCTATTTCGCCTCACACTATATGTTCAGCCCTTTTATCCGTTCACATGCCTCCGAAATCCTTTCTTCACTTACACAAAGAGAAAATCGAACGAACCCCTCTCCCGCCTCTCCGAATCCTATCCCTGGTGTTACAACTACGCCCGTACGCTCCAGCAAGAACATGGAGAACGGAATAGACGAGAATCCCGAAGGTACCTTTGCCCAGATATAAAATGTGGCTTTTGGCTTTTCCAACGCTATCCCGCTGTATTTCAACCCATCCGCTAATAGGTCCCGCCTTCTTTTATATATCTCTACGTTCTGGTTTATACAATCTTGTGGCCCTGTTAGCGCTGCTATACCCGCTATCTGGACAGCCTGGAAAGCACCGGAATCAACATTGGTCTTCACAAGCTTCAGACCTTTTATTATTTCCGAATTCCCTACTACGAACCCGATTCGCCACCCTGTCATGTTATATGTCTTAGATAGCGAACCAAACTCGACACCAACATCTCTTGCACCCTCAACGGCCAAGAAACTCGGTGCTTCATAGCCATCGAACGTAAGCTCAGAGTAGGGGTTATCATGAAGTATGAGGATGTCGTTTTCGCGAGCAAAATCCACCACCTCTTTAAAGAATGATTTTTCGGCCGTTGCGGCAGTGGGATTATTCGGGTAATTCAAGAACATGATTTTTGCTCTCCTCGCCACTTCTTTATCTATACTATCTAAATCAGGCTTAAATCCCTGCTCTTCTGTTAACGGTACAGAATAAGGTGTTGCATTCGCCATTATCGCTGCATTATTGTATACCGGGTATGCAGGGTCCGGCACGAGGGCAATATCACCGGGATTTAAAAATGCGAATGCCGAATGCGCTATCCCTTCCTTTGACCCTATCAACGTTAGAACTTCATCCTCCGCATCCAACTTAATGTCTTTTCTCTGCTTATACCATGTCGCTACAGCTTCACGGAACGACAGCATTCCTTCGTAAGAAGGGTACCGGTGATTCGAAGGGTCTTTTGCAGCGTTGCAAACTGCTTCTATTATGTGCGGTGGTGTCGGCAAGTCAGGGTCACCGATACCAAAGTCTATTATGTCTACACCCTTCTTCTCCGTTTCTCTTTTCCGCTCATCTATTTCCGCAAATAGATAAGGGGGCAGCGAACTTATTCCCTTTGCATACATTTTTTTAAATCTTATTTCTCTTTTAGCACAGGTTTTCTTTTTTGTAAAAAGAAAAATTTTAACATGGCTCTATCGTTGCCGGCGGCTTAGAAGAAATCGCATAGGTCACCCAGGTCACGCCCTTAACTTCATTTGTTATTCGCTTGCTCATGTTCTCCAGCACTTCATATGGCAGCTTCACAAAATCCGCCGTCATAGCCTCCTGGGACTCAACCACCCTTATCGTGACGATTCTGCCTAAGCTTCTCGCATCGCCAAGTACACCGGTAGCGACATCATCGCCCACTATTGCAAACGCCTGCCACACTTTGTCATACCATCCGTTATTCTTCAATTCCGCCTCCACAATGTCAGATGCTTCACGACATATCCGAAGTTTATCCTCTGTAACTTCACCTATTACTCGAGCTGCAAGACCAGGACCAGGGAAAGGATGCTGGTTCAGTATCGGAAGCGGCATACCGAGTTCCTTCGCCACTTCCCGCACTTCATCCTTATACAAATCCGCAATTGGCTCTACCAGCTTCAGTCCCAGCTTCTCCGGAAGCCCACCCACGTTATGATGCGATTTTATTCGTGATGACTTTTGCGAGCTCGCCCCCGCACTCTCTATTCTATCCGGATATATGGTGCCCTGAGCGAGGAAATCCACGTCACCACGCTTATTCGCCTCCGCCTCAAAGACATTTATGAACTGTTCGCCTATTACCATCCGCTTCGCTTCGGCATCCTTAACGCCCCGCAATCCATTCAAAAAACGCTCTTTCGCATCTACAAATACTAGTTCCATATTGAAGTTATTCTCGAACGTATTTATAACCATTTCCTTTTCGCCTTCTCGCAGTAGTCCATTGTCAACGAAGATGCACGTGAGTCTATCACCTATGGCTTTATTGACGAGTAGTGCAGTAGTAGAGGAGTCAATTCCACCACTGAGTCCACATATCACTCTTCCATCATCTCCTACCTCTCTCTTTATCTCTTCTATCTTATCGTTAATAAAGGATTCAATCGCCCAATTGCGCTCGCAGCCGCAGATATTATACAGGAAGTTCCACAGTATTTTTTCGCCATTATCCGTATGGTGAACCTCCGGATGGAATTGAACGCCATAAATATTGGCAATGTGAAATGCCGCAACGGGCGTATTCCGCGTATAGCCTATTATCTCAGCGCCATCAAATTGCTCTATCACGTCGCCATGAGACATCCACACGTTCATCCTTCCACTCCCGTTTCCACGCTCAGTTAGGCTATCAAACAGGTTAGAATCTTTAAATATGAGTTCGGCCCTTCCAAATTCGCTTTTCATTCCTTTGCCTACCACGCCACCCTTTGTATACGCAATCAACTGTGCACCATAACAAATACCGAGAAGGGGTACGCCCAAATCAATAATTTCGGAACTGCAGCTCGGACTGCACGGTTCGTGGATGCTAAACGGACTACCGGAAAGGATAATACCCTTAATCGTACCTTTTTCTTTCGCTATTCCTTTCTTAAGCCCCTCCATGGGTATATCATACGGGAGAAGTTCTGTATATACACCCAGTTCTCTACACCTTCTCACGATGAGATGGCTATATTGCCCTCCAAAGTCGAGCACTACTACTCTATCTTTTGCGCCCTTCTTCTTTATTATGCTATTTCTGTCTGGCATCGCGCGCTCTTTTTCGTTCTCCCTAACCTTATAAAATAAAAAAACATTTCTTTTAAAAAGTTTTAAAAGCTTTACCAAATAACTAATATACATTATATACAAGAAGGAATAATTTTTGATAATTGGACGCAGATGAACGCAGATACTCAGGATTTTAAATATAAGGTTTAGTTGACGGAGGAGATTAATAGGGAAAATAGGGGAACACACGAATAATAATTTACCAGAACAGTATCATTTTCCAATGATTTTTAA
>CAZOEM010000203.1:0-5626 GCA_964578735.1 uncultured Halobacteria archaeon
AGAGCAGAGCAGAGCAGAGCAGAGCAGAGCAGAGCAGAGCAGAGCAGAGCAGAGCGACCAAAATTAATTATAAGTTTACATTGTCTGCTCAAAAATCCACCGATTTTTTAGCAGATACGGTCATCGTAACACCACCCTCGCATCCACTGCAACCGCTCCATCCTCATAAACCAAAAGGGGATTTATTTCTATCTCTTTTATCTCTTCTATCTCCAGTAAGATATTAGACAGCTTCATAACGGTGGATGCCAGTTTCTCTATGTCAACGGGCTTCGAATCCCTGAACCCCGTCAAGAGGGGGTAACTCTTTACCTCGCGCATCATATCAAAAACCTCTTCTCTGTTCAGCGGTGCGAGCCGGAAGCTCACATCTGCAACGAGTTCCACGGCAAAGCCACCTGTGCCGAACATAACAGCAGGACCAAATTGCGGGTCCCTCAAGCCACCTATTATCAGCTCTATCCCTGTGGGAGCAGTCTCCTCCAAAAGAAAGCCCGCTATCCTTGCCTTTGGTGCCTTTTCCGCAAGAATCCGCTTCATCGCGTTCAATGCAACGCTCGCTTCTTCGCTGTCTTTTATACCTGTTATTACCCCACCAAACTCTCTTTTATGCAGGATGTCTTGCGACACCACTTTGAGAACAAAAGGCGGAGTAATCGCCTTTGATTTAAGTGTCACATCTTCAAGCCCTTTGATCAAGACAGATTTTGGCACCTCTATGCCCCATGCAGACACCAGAACCTTCGCTTCCGGCTCAAAGAGGGCATGCCTGCCGGTGGTTAATGCATTAATAACGAGCTTTTTGGCTTCTTCTTTGTTCATGCTACAGAAGGGATTTATATACAACTGAGAAATAATAGAATAAAGATAAATGACGCTAAGTGATTTAATCGTCAGCTATTTGGAACAATTTGGTGTGGAATACGTCTTTGGCGTGCCGGGCAGCCCTCTTGGCCCTCTGTACGATGCCCTTGCACGTAGCGAAAGAAGGGGCGGCACACGTGCAATACTCACTCGACATGAAACGGGTGGGGCTTTTATGGCTGACGGCTATGCGCGTGAGACCGGCAAGATAGGTGTATGCTGTGCAACCACTGGTCCGGGGGCAACCAATCTGATTACCGGTGTCACTTCAGCTTATACAGCGTTTCCCGCCTGAAACTCGTTTCCTCATCGATAATAGCAATAGCGTACCCTGGTCGATCCACTATTTCTTTCATCAGCGACCCGAAAACTATCATTTAGCGGTAGGGTTTGCCCCTATGGGTTGGGCTATCGGCGCGTCGGTCGGAGTGGCGTTAGGCAGACGAAATACGCCCGTGGTATGTTTTACTGGTGACGGCTGTTTTTTGATGAGTGGGCAGGAAATCACCGTGGCGGTGGCAGAACGGTTACCGGTAATTTTTGTGGTATTGAATGACCATGCGTATGGGATGATCCGGCACGCACATCGCCTGGCAGGTACGGAACCTATTGATTTTGCGATTCCGCCAGTTGATTTTTGCATGATGGCTGAGGCAATGGGGGCAAAAGCGCACAAAATTCGGCATCCTAAAGATTTTGAGCAAATTGACTATCAAGCTTTGTGCAGCCGTAAAGGTCCGACGTTATTGGATGTCTATATTGATCCTGAGGAAGCGCCGCCTTTGGGTATGGTTTAAGGGGGAGTATTTTATGCCCCAATTTTAGATACTGTTCAAATGTCTTTAACATAACAGAGTAGCATAATATCTATTCAGTTTAATTATGTGGTCATATTGAATCAGACCGAATTTTCGAGGCACTATTTACGATACTACTGCTACCCATGATGAGTGGGGTGCCTGAGACGTTTACCTGCAAAGAAGGAGGGTTACCTCTTGTGTTATCTAATAAGAGTCGTAGGTGGCTTATGGCGCTATTTAGAATAATTTTAATATAAATAAAATAATTGTAAATATATTTCAGTAATTTGCCAATGATTATTTATACGATGTAGGAAATAATAGAATAAATATAAAAAGCAATGTTATGTCTATGTTATCGATTAAATGAGGTTAAGTTGAAAAATATTGATTGGAAAGGTTTTGAAGAGCTTGTCTATAAAATTCAGAAACTAAGCTTTCCTGGAGCAACAGTTAAGTTTGATGAGAAAGTGACAGATGTGACCACTGAAATAAAAAGACAGGTTGATATAGCAGTGTATAATAGAAAAAGATGGTGAGAAGAAATTCATAGTAATTGAATGTAAACATTACAAATCAAAAAAATAGACCAACCCAATGTAGAGAAGTTCGCGAGCTTTATCAATAGCGTAGGTGCTACTAGAGGTATAATGGTAGCTTCCTGCGGATATTCAAAAGCAGCGAAAAAATATTCTGAGGTGATGGGGATAGCAATCTATACTGTAGAAGAAGCAAATAGTATCGAATGGAACGAATATATTAAAAAAACTACATCGCCAATTATCAAAAAAACCGTCCATATAGGCAATATCCGTTTTTTGGCTGATGGAAAAGAAATAGAGTTTAAAAAAGATAGAATTTTGTCTGATAGTATCGACATTTATACAAAGCATGGTGATGATTTTATCACCATGAAAGAAGCACGAAAATTAGGGAAGTATAACAAAGGCTTCTTTTATAATATGCCTAATGTTCTGGATTTTGTTATCGAAATTGCTTATGAGCAAACATGGACAAAATTGGACACGTCAAAGAATGATAAATATAAGGTGATTGAAAAAAAAGTCCATGATGAAACTGGCTCTAATTCACCGCATTCAAGCTATAACTTCTTAATATATGACGATATTAAAAAACCATTGAAAGCTGATGATAGTTTACTTAATTGGTTCTCAGGGGTAACTATGTCAGCCGTTAATTGTGCAGAGAAAAGGTACTTAAAAATTGATAATAATTACTTACTTACTTACTTACTTATAGAACAATACAGGTTCATTTATGGGGCAGATTTGACAATACGCCGTTTCAAAGAGAGTAAAATATTATCGGAGCGTGATATAAATGGTGGTGTGGTATATGTGGATATACTGAATGATAATAAAGGATTTCACATTTTATCAGATGTCATGCATTAATTATGTGACATTCAATCAACATAACCAGACACTCAACCAGACACGGCACCCAGCGGCCAAAAACAGCCGCTGTGCGCCGTGCAGGTTATTTTTCCGTTCCGCGCACATAACGCATAAAACGGCGGTATCACTTCCAACAATTCATATTCACCTGATTTATCAAGATAAACCTCAAAAAACGTCTCGTACAATTGTTTGAACTCTTTATCAATCTCATTGCCGTCTGTCTTGAGCAGTCCGAAGAAGAGATAGTTGATGGTCATCGCGGAAACATCGTCAGCCGCTTCGCCCCATTCACCCCGGCTGCGGTCAAGTACCGTAAAATCGGCTCCTTCGCGGAACATAACGTCTAAAATTAACCACTGTTCTCACCAAAGGATCAATTTTGGACTATTTTTGAACAACGCATTCCCTTGATGAACGTAAACCTGAGAAGTTTAATGGTAATACAGAATAAGCTACCTGTTCTATGTAATAAAAGACGTAGGTGGACTTTGGACACGAGATGAAAGATTTTTTAAGTCTCCGATGGTCTTAGAGATATGCCAAATTACTATGGTTATTTATACACAATTGAGGAATAATAGAATAATGATAAAAAGCAATGTTATGCCATAAAGAGAACAAGAACAATGTCATCTGTAAAAGACCGAATGGCTGAAATCATTCAAGAGCAACCGGAGGACGCAACCTACGGGGAGATCATGCGCGAGCTTGCTTTCGACCGCATGGTTGAGCGCGGGCTGGCAGACTCCCGTACCGGAAGGGTTATTTCCAACGAAGAGATGGCTCGGCGGATTCGATCATGGCAGAGATAATATGGACGGAGGAGGCCGAGCGGTGGCTCAAAGACATACACGGTTATATAGCGCAGGACAACCCTGCTGCCGCAGATAAGGTCGTATCTGGCATTTATCAACGCGCGCAGATTCTGCTCGAGTTTCCAGAGGTTGGGTACAAATACAGATCAGAACCAGAGGGGGACATCCATATACTTCTATACGGGCACTATCGTATCGCCTATCTGATCAAGGGCAACGATCACGTAGACATCATCGGGGTATTCCACGGAGCCCTGGATATAGGCCGATACCTGCCGTGAATAGAGGCATTTTTCGTAATGCCTGTTTTTCCAACCGCGGTTTTGAATGCTTTCTGCGGTGATGCTGGACATACAGGGTGACGGCGCATGATGGCGCACCATAAGGAATTTTTAAGTCTCCGATAGATCTCAAGAGGTATGCTAAATTACTATGGATATTTATATACAATTGAGAAATAATAGAATAATAAAAAACAATGTCTGCATCAAAGAGGATGAATGACAAATCTAAAATCGTCGAGTTCCCTAACAGCCTTAGGAAGGCAACCCTGTCATACGACAAAGACGACCTCTATGATTTTGAAGAGTGGGAGCTACCTGCTGAGCTTCGTGATAAAGAGGATTTTCCTGCGTTAGTCGAGTATTGGAAGCGAAGGGCAAAGCAAGAGCCCGATGATTTCTATTCACAGTACGAGTTAGGCGACGCTTTTGTTTTAAATGGTGAATATGAGAAAGCCATTGAGTTCATGTCTGAACATCACAGGAAGCATCCATGGAACACGGATTATCAACACGTGATACTGGATGCTCTGTTCGCCTTGGGGAAAACGGAGGATGATTTTGAATGGCTCGAAAAAACAGTCGTCCTGAAAATGTCCCAGGAGATTGTCGATACCTGCTATGAAATGTTGAAGCGCAAGAGAAAGCCACGCTATGTTATTGAACTTTACACGCAGTTCATTATGAAGGGATACTTGCTATTCACAGAACAGGATCTTCTTGAGGCCCTTGTGAAGGATGGAAGATTTGACGTCGAGAACCAGGACAGCGCTTTTTGGGCTGAAGTCCGTGCGACACGCAAGGATCGGAGGTAACTATTGTTATCGCTGAAAAACGTCGTGATGCAGAACCTACACATAGACCCCGATGATGCGCGTCTGGTGAGCGCCACGTTATTGCCAATAGAATAAGACCATGAACGAAAAAAAGCTTCCCGAGGTTATGATCGAAATGGCCAAGCAACTTCTTAAAAAGCCACAGGAGATTCCATCCAGTGAACCATCTCATGTCGCATTGCTTCTTGCAACAGTAACATGGAATAGGGAGGTTGTTGGTGATGATTTCCAAAGCAATGATCAATACTACGATTTGATAAGTGAGATAGAAAAACACGATCCTGTCTTATGGGATGACCTTGTGTCGTCAGACTGTGAAGCTATGATATCGAAGTTACGTGAATACAAACGTAATAAATATTTATTTGATAGGAGGGAAATTGTCACTTGTGGTATAAATGAAAGAGGAAATATCGAGGTTAATTGGGTGTAGTAAAACGGGAAGACATAGCAAATCGCTAAGGCATTAGGAAAACAATGAAAGAATTTTTAAGTCTCAGATAGTCTTAGAGATATATCAAATTACTACGGTTATTTATATACTTGAGGAATAATGGTGCTCCCCCCTTATAGTTGGGGTATTTATTTTTATTCCTTCTTATCTTTTAC
>CAZOEM010000204.1:0-5620 GCA_964578735.1 uncultured Halobacteria archaeon
CGACCGGGTGATTTCGACTTTGCCATTTTCCATCAGCCCAACGGCAAATTCCCGCTCAAGGCTGCAAAGACCCTTGGATTCACGTCAGAACAACTCAAACCAGGCCTGATGGTCTTGCATTTTGGTAATACCTATTCGGGCGCTTCCCTTATCGGTCTCGCATCCGTTCTTGATAAGGCATCTGCGTCACAACGGATTTTGATGACCTCTTTTGGCTCAGGTGCGGGTTCAGACGCATTTGCACTTCGTGTTACAGACCTTATAGAGAGTGTAAGAGAAAAAGCACCAAAGGTTGAAGATTTCCTTAGCGCAAAGAAATATTTGGATTACGCCGCTTATGCAAAACATCAAGGTAAAATAAGGATGTAGAGGAGATAAAATGAGAGAAGTAGCGATAATAGGTGCAGGAAGTACGAAATTCGGTGAACTATGGGAGAAATCCTTTCGTGATCTCTCTGTAGAAGCAGGGTTAAGGGCGATAGAAGATGCCGGGGTAAGCGGGGAGGAGATAGATGCACTCTATGGTGGGAACATGTCGGCAGGTAGGTTTATAGAGCAGGAGCATATTGGCGCGTTGATAGCCGATTACGCCGGGTTAGCCGGGTTGCACATTCCCGCAACGCGAGTAGAAGCTGCTTGCGCTTCCGGTGCTCTTGCATTACACTTAGCTGTTCTCTCCGTGGCTTCCGGTTGGTATGACTTCGTAATAGCAGCGGGAGTGGAGAAAATGACCGATGTTGACTCAGAAATAGCAGATGATTTGCTTGTTTCTTCTGTGGATAGAGAATGGGAAGCGATTTGCGGTGCCACTCTCCCTTCCTTGTTCGCACAAATGGCGCGTGCGCATATGGAACGATATCATACGACAAGTGAGCAAATGGCAAAGGTAGCCGCGAAAAATCATGCCAACGCCGTTCACAACCCCTATGCACAATTTAGACGGAAGATCTCAGTGGAGGCCGTGCTTAATTCACCCCTTGTTGCTGATCCCCTCCACATGCTGGATTGTTCGAGCATCGCTGATGGTGCGGCTGCAGTCGTTTTATGTGCCGCGGAGAAGGCGAAGGAGTATACTGATTCACCGGTATATGTAAAAGCATCTTCACAAGCGAGTGATACCATCTCGCTTCATGATAGACGCGACATAACAGCGATGGATGCAACGATATTCGCATCGAAGAAAGCTTATAAGACTGCATCTTTAGAACCTGCGCAGATAGATGTTGCTGAGGTGCACGATTCATATACCATTGCGGAGATAATAGCTATCGAAGATTTAGGGTTTTTTAATAAAGGCGTAGGCGGCATTGCTACAGTAGAAGGAGAGACAGAAATAGGCGGTCGTATACCTATAAACCCTTCTGGCGGGTTAAAAGCATGCGGGCATCCTCTTGGCGCAACGGGCATAAGACAGGCGGTAGAAATAACACAGCAACTCCGGGGAGAAGCAGGTAAAAGGCAGGTACCCAACGCCGAAGTTGGACTGACACATAACATTGGCGGGACCGGAGGAACTGCAATTGTCCACATATTCTCTTCTTAGCCTCGTATGCATAAAATATATTCATGATCATTACGGCTGCGTATGTATGTATGTATGTATGTATGTATATCAAAACTTTTTATTAGTCTCATCACATCTCTTAGGTAGGACAGAAGTAAAAAAAGATGGAAAACTTGTTTGAGAATCTGATAGCAGAAAGCGGGATATTTGCAAATAAGGAAGTACTTCGCTCTACGTATATCCCTGAAAATTTACCGCATCGTAATGAGCAAATAGGTGGGTTGGCTAGAATACTCTCCGCAGCATTAAAAGGTGAGACACCCTCTAATATAGTAATCTACGGTAAGACCGGGACGGGAAAGACGGCAACGATGAAATTTGTGAGCAAAGAATTAGAAGATATGGCACTGAGGATAGGATCTAATTGCTCCATTGTATATTTAAACAGTGAGATATTCGATACGCAGTATCGCGTTTTTACCTATTTAGCACGGGTATTCAATAAACGTGTTCCGATGATCGGTTGGCCAACAGATATGGTGTATTCCGAGCTTAAGAAGGGTATGGATACAGAAGATAGGTGCGTAATTGTGACATTAGATGAAGTGGACAAGTTAGCAAGCAAAGGGGACGAAGCATTATATAACCTATCAAGAATAAACAGTGAGTTAAATAATGCACGGGTATGTGTAATAGGCATTTCAAATGACCTTACCTTCACTGAACTACTGGACCCAAGGGTAAAGTCATCGTTAGGAGAGGAGGAGATAATCTTTCCACCTTACAATGCTGACCAGTTAAAGGATATTCTGAAAGAGAGAGCGGATACGGCGTTCAATGATTCCATGCTTGATGATGCGGTGATACCGCTATGCGCTGCTTTCGCGGCTCAGGAGCATGGCGATGCAAGGCGTGCTCTTGATCTGTTACGAGTATCCGGTGAAATTGCTGAACGTTCGGGATTCAAAAAGGTCTGCGAGGAACATGTGAGACTTGCAAGTGAAAAGCTTGAGACTAATAGGGTGGGAGAAGTGATAAAAACACTCCCTCTGCAATCAAAAATATTGTTGGACAGCGTACTGGTGCTAAACAGAGAGAAGAGTAAAAGGCGCTTCTCCAGCGGCGAAGTTTATAACACCTATCGGCGATTGTGTAACCATCTGGGCATGGAAGCGTTAACGCAGCGGCGTGTTACCGATTTGGTCTCGGAATTGGACATTTTGGGATTGTTAAATGCTGTGATTGTAAGCAAAGGTAGATATGGACGAACTAAGGAGATTTCACTAAGTGTGCCCGAAGAGTGTGTACAACCCGTCTTACTTGAAGACTATAAACTTAAAGCACTATCTGATATTAAAGTAAGAACGCAGATAACATTGTAAGTAAGGGGAATGAAAGATGAGCGAGAAGGAAAAAAAAGAGATGGCGACAGGCCTCAAATTTGAGGTGCCGGAAGAGTTGTTAAAGAAGTCATTAGAGGCCTTAGATTTGGCAAGGGCTACGGGTAACGTGAAGAAGGGGACAAATGAAACCACGAAAATTATAGAACGGGGTATGGCTCGGTTAGTGCTGATCAGTGAGGATGTTACTCCTGTGGAGGTAGTAATGCATCTTCCACCGCTGTGCGAAGAAAAAAGCATACCCTACCTGTATGTGAAGAACCAGAAAGATTTAGGTGCTGCTTGTGGTATAAACAAGGGTTGCGCCTCTGCTGTCATCCTTGACCCCGGTAAAGCAGAAGAGGCAGTTGTGAGTGTTATAGCAGAATTAGAGAAGGTAAAAGGGTAACTAACGGAAGTGGAAAGGTAGGAAATGAGCGAAGAGAGAGGGGTACCTGCTGAGGTAATAGAGGTGGTGGGTAGAACGGGGATGCATGGCGAATCCACGCAGATAAAATGCAAGATACTTGATGGGGAGAATAAAGGAAGAATCCTCACGAGGAATTGCATAGGCCCTCTAAGAGTGGGTGATTATATTATGCTACTGGAGACCGCGAGAGAAGTAAGGAAATTATTGAGAAAGTGAATGACGATGGAGAAGAAATGTTCTTTTTGTGACTTGCCAATAGAGCCAGGAAGAGGGATGATGTATGTAAAGCGTGATGGAACGGTATTTTATTTCTGTAGCTCTAAGTGCGAACGCAACATGATAAAGCTGAGGCGGAAAAGAAGAAAAGTCCGATGGGCTGCGAAAGCTAAAGAGGTATGAAGAGTGATTTTTTTTGACCTTGCTGTTTGTTCAGAAAAGGAAGTCAAAACTATTGGGACAGAGCCTTTATTAGCAGAATGGGTTCAATCCCCACCGGATTTTTTATTTTATCGCTCCGCGACGGTTGATCGTTGTATTTGTCTTACAAATCCTTTATGTCTTCGTCCTAAGTTAAAATCGCTCTGAAGGGATATTCCTCGCTGTGTGCCCTGTTATTAATATCCCAAATTCTGATCTAGTGCCTCCGGGACCGCCAATATCATTTCTGAAGTTCATCGTATCGCCTGCGTTGGTCGCGTCTTTATAGCTTATTTGCTGGAAGTTTTTATGACACCGATTTCACAGATTTACCCAGACGCTACTGTCCTAAAAAATTATTAAGTTTTTTACGGGTTCAGAATTGAAATTAAAAAATTAATACACTACTTTAAATCTGTGTTAATCTGCGTTAATCTGTGTCTTAAAAATTATTGAAAAATGATACAGTTTTGGTGAATTATTATTTGCGAGTTCCCGTATAGCAATCAAAACACTCAGTACAGGTGCTATTTTCTCGTTCTATCTTCTTCTTCAGCTCATATAACTTATTTAACGCCTCTATCGGCGAAATCTTCTCCAGATTTATCGCTCGCAACTCTTCAACCACCGGATGCGTTTGCACCACATACTCCTTTTTTACCTCTATCTTCTTTACTCCTTTTTCGTCCGCATCTTTCCTTTCGCCCTCCTTTTCTACTTCGCGTTCCATCCGCATCAGCCTACTCTTTGCGGATTCTATCACCTCCGCAGGCAACCCCGCCAATTTAGCAACTTGAATACCATAACTCTTAGTGCCTCTCCCTTCTACAACTTTGCGTACAAAAAATATCTCGTCGGCAACTTCTTTTATTGAAACGTTGAAGCATTTTGTGCTATCGAGCGAATCGGCAAGCTCTGTCAGCTCGTAGAAATGTGTTGCAAAAAGTGTTTTCGCTTTTATTCGCTCATGTGCATATTCCGCAACGGACCACGCTATACTGACGCCGTCCAGCGTGCTCGTACCCCGACCGATCTCATCGAGAATTATCAGGCTGCGTTCTGTCGCATTATTCAATATGTTTGCTGTTTCACTCATCTCGACCATAAAAGAGCTTTGCCCCATCGAGAGATCGTCATAAGCGCCCACCCTTGTGAATATCCGGTCCACAACACCCACTCGTGCCTCTTTTGCGGGTACGAAAGAGCCGAGCTGTGCCATGAGCGTGATTAATGCGGTTTGACGCATAAACGTGCTTTTACCGCTCATGTTCGGGCCCGTGATAATCATCAACCGGTTATTTTTGCCAAGTTGAATGTTATTCGGCACGAAACCTTCTCTCACTCCCTTCTCCACCACCGGATGCCGCCCGTCCACTATAACAATCTCATCGCCTTCATCCACTACAGGACAGCAATATCCATTCTCCGCTGCTATCTCTGCGAAAGCCAGAAGCATATCCAATTCAGCAATAGAATTAGCAGCTTCCTGGATTTCCTTACCCCGTTTTGCCACTTCCTTCCTTATTCGCTCGAATAACTCATACTCTAATTCTTTTATCCGTTCCTCAGCACTTAACGCTTTCGCCTCGTAATCCTTCAATTCCTCTGTTATATACCGCTCTGCCTCGGTTAGCGTCTGCTTTCTTATATACGTGGTGGGCACTTTCGCGATCCACGATTTCCTAACTTCTATGTAATACCCAAAAACCTTGTTATAACCAACCTTAAGCGATTTTATCCCGGTATTGGCTTTTTCATGCTCTTCAAATTCCGCTAACCATCGTCTTCCCGCGTGCTTTATCTTTCTCAACTCGTCCAGTTCAGCATTAAATGTCTCTTTTATCAGCCCGCCTTCTTTTACCGTTATCGGCGGCTCTTCTATTATTGCTC
>CAZOEM010000205.1:0-5618 GCA_964578735.1 uncultured Halobacteria archaeon
GTAAGGAGTTATCATACAATCCTCAGATAAGAGATGAATGGTAAGAAGGTAAAAGACTGTCCTTACTCAAAGGACAAGTTTGAGTATGATGAAGAAAATGACCAATTTATAAATATCACCAGTGATGACTACGAGGCAGAACGTAGGCGGATGGTAGGTAAAATGTGTTCCGAGAAAGGGAAAGAGGAATACAAGAAGCATAAGGAGACTGTTGAATGGCCCTTCGGCAACATTAAGGGTTTGGTAGCTAATTTCGCATTTATGGTATCAAGTATTTAGGTTTTTATTCGTATTGTCTCACGAAGTGTTATGAATTTTCGATTTATGTTGATTTACAGTCATTGTCTTTATGTATAATAAAATTCTATAATTTATTTGTGGGACAGCTTCTATAATGCATAACCCCATCGCCATCAGTATCGACAAAATTCTCTCGTGCACTCACCAAACACTTTACTCGTACCTCAACGCATCAACCGGCTTTAGCTTTGAAGCTCTGTAAGCGGGAATAACACCTGCTACCATGCCAATACCAATTGAAATGAGTAATGCATAAATTAAAAGCATGGGCGTAACTACAGTTGTCATTCCTTCCCTGCCCATTCCCATCATCCTCATACCCAGGAGAGGTAGTAATGAGGAAATACCTGTACCAAGGCAAATCCCTAACAACCCTCCAACCAAGCCAACTATTGCAGAATTCAATAGAAAAATCATCATAATGTCACTGTTTTTTGCTCCTATCGATTTCATAATCCCTATCTCCTTAGTTTTCTCAAGCACTGAAGTAAACATTGTGTTTGCAATACCAACTGCTCCAACAAGTAATGATACCGCAGCAATAGCACCTAAAAACAAGGTCATTGTTTGTGTAATGTCACTCATTGTTTCTTGAGTGGATTTTGCGGAACTTATACTAAAATCTTTATTGCTCTCCCTGCGATGACGTAAAATCATCAATTTTTTATCTGCATCTTCCATAATCTGGTCAACATCATCAGTGTTAGCTGCTTTGAGGATGATATAGTCAAACTCGTCACTACCCACATCTTCCAGGGTGTCTCTTGCCGCTTTAATTGGCATAATTATCTTATTGTCATCTCCACCGAAACCCCCACTTTCTTTTAAAATACCCACAATTTTGAATGCCTTGTTTTCAAAGGTAATCATTCTGTTCAATGCCAAGGGTTGTTTGAAAGTATCTTTTGCTATCCTACTTCCAACGATAACGACATTATAGTCAGAAGGTCCAAGAACTCGTCCTGATTCCAATTCTGAAGTGGTCATCTCTTTCCAGACTAAAGGATCAACACCATCAACTGAAACTGTTGCTTTTTCACCTAAGTAATACATCTCCCCTCTTCCCGAAACAATGCCATGAATAAATTCGACACCTTCAACGGACTGAAGCACCAGAACGTCTTTTTTGGTTAAGTTTTCGGCGGTTGCGGCGGTTGCAGTACTTCCCGGCATTCCACCGCCATGCCCGCCCCTGAAACTCGCAGAAGCACGTCCTCCTCCTGGAGAGAGGGTAATCATATCAGCTCCAAGACCTCCAAGCCTACTTTCGACATTTTGTTGCATTCCTTCGCCTATGGAAACAATAGCGACAACCGCGGCTATCCCAATAATTATACCGATAATCGTCAGCCAACTGCGCAACTTACTGTGCACTAAAATATTTAAGGCTAATTTGAGAGATTTATTAAATTTCATTTTTTCAATCCTTCTTTTCTCTTGAGAATCTGGTTAGAAACGCATTTCCAGATTTCCTCCTCTTGTAATAGATAAATCCACCAATAATGAGAACCAAAATAGCAAAAGTAACAATGAATGTAGGATTTTTCCAGATGCTTTGTTGTTCTCTCATACGAGTATTTAACTGAGCCCCATCTGAACTCATAGCCATGAATTGAATCGGCACTGTTTTTTCAACTGTTCGTCTTACGCCCATTGCGTCTGTATATTCAATCAATACGACAAGGTTGTTGTTTTGGGAGGCGATTCGCTGCGATGAACCTTCTCCGAACGAAGCGCTTGTTGAGGTTACCTGGAATGAGACAATTGTATAGTCCCCTTTATCAAGATTGCCAACAATAGAGGCGGTGCTGCCCCGAACAACGAAATTCTCCTGCTCTGGAATTCTAACTGTAACTGAATAGGCGGGATTATTTCCTGTGTTGGCAACAGAAAGAGTTGTTTGTCCCGCCGAACTCTCGGAGAAGGTAAGATCAAAATCAGTCTCGCCACTAACAAAAACTCCTGTTGTTGTATTTATTTCTCTATAACCTCCATTTCCATCATTAAACTCCAAACTCAAGTCCAATTGATAAAGTCCTGCCTCTGCATTTACATCTGCTACAACAGTGTATTCTAACTCAGTTGATTCGCCCACATCGAGATATTTAATGTGTTTAGTATTATCTGAATAAACAGGAAGAATAACCCCATTCTCTTCGTTCCATGAAAAAACAAGATTCTGCAAAGGAGAATTGCCAACATTAATAATAGTAAATTTCAGTTTTGTTTCTTCTCCAAGGTTAAGTTTTGCCATATCAACATTAGAAATGTCTATTATCGCTCCACCTACGATCCGGAACACGATTGTATATGTCAATGTCACTACGGGCATTGACTCGGTAACAGAATCCGGACTCCTGTCAGAGTAGTACTGACTGAATGTACATGTTACAGGTATGGAATATGTCCCATCCAGAGCACCCTCGGAAACATGAACGGTGATAACCATGTCCTTCGAGCGCCATCCATTTATCGAATAAATATAAACGCTTGAAGGTCCAACAACAGAAATATATTGACTCTCCTGAAAATTAAAAGTTATCTGCCTCGCATCAGTTGATCCCCCGTTCTTCACGGTTAGCGTTATATCCTTTGTTTCACCTGGTGAGAGTTCTGTTGGCTTTACTCCTGTTATAACTATGTTTGCATCCGTGCCCGCACTCGATGAAGGGACGGTACAAATAAGAATTGCCACTATACTAAATAAAGCGATGCTCTTTCTCAAGATACTACCGGTCAATAGTTCTTTTATCATGCGAACCCACCCCCTTGTTTTTTATGGTTATGCTCTATTCTCTCAACCTGTCCATCTTTCAGATAAACCACCCTTTCTGCATGCTTTACCAAATAGAAATCATGGGTGACTATAATTATGGTTTTGCTATCTTTTCTATGTATTTCGCTAAAAAAATACATGATGAACTCGCCTGTTTTGCTATCCAGATTCCCAGTAGGCTCATCAGCAAGAATTATTTCCGGGTCGACAGACAAGGCTCTAGAAATAGCCACTCTTTGTTGTTCTCCTCCTGAAAGTTGAGAAGGCAGATGGTGAACTCTATCACCTAAACCAACCAGGTTTAGAATCTCTAAAGCTTTCTTCATGGCTGTTGATGTATCAACATCCTGGAACTCCAAAGGCAGCATAACATTCTCCAAAGCTGTTAGTGTGGGAATCAGATTAAATTGCTGAAACACAAAACCTATTTTCTGCCCGCGTGTCTGTGCTAATTTAGACTCACCAAAATCCGCAATATCGTCTCCGCCTAAGAAAATTTTCCCCTTGCTTGGCAAATCCAAACACCCCATGAGATTCATCATAGTGCTTTTGCCGCTCCCGCTTGCACCTGTAATAGCTAAAAACTCGCCTTTCTGTACTTCTAAATCAATACCTTTCAGTGCGGGCACTTGAACATCGCCCATTTGATATATCTTCCAAACATTCTCCAATTTGATTAAATTACTTACCATTTTATTTTACCAATTTTTAAACTTGTATCCACAGTTATAGGTTAGAAATAAACCCTTATAAACTTTTCCTTTCACCCAGATTATACCCAAATCGCACCCAAATTATTTCCTGCTTATATATAACTATATCAACAACGCCACAAATTCAAACAAATCGGGTAATATCGCAAACAACCCCAGAGCATACATACGGCGATAACCGCACGTATTATTCCAAACTAAACCAGGTAGCGAGCTATATTATGGTTACTCTAACCTTTCTCAAATTAATACTTCTCTCCACATTTCAGATACTTCCGTCACACACAAAAGTGTCCCACTTCCATATCAAACATAACCAGTTAGCCAGGGTAACACAGGAATAAAAAATCACAGATGGCGGGTAAACTATTTATTCTGTGTTCCTCAACCTAAAAGTAAATAAGATACATAGCTACAGAGGTCATAGTAATTATCAAAGATAGATAAAATAGGACAATGGTCTTTGAAAATATAGTAGAGAGCCATGTATTACGCCCGCCAACAAAATCCAGCGGGTTCATTTCAAAATCTATCTCATTCTCATCTTTCGTTCTAACGGCATTATAGACGTCCCTGAATAGACGCTCTTGCCATAGATAATAAGCATCTAATAGCCAGAATACTATGACCGGTACAAAGGATATAGCGATAAAAGCAACTTTTTCTTTGGTTGCGGCTGTAAGAGCTAACAAAGCGGCAACAAGGATTACACTCCAGCCTTTTAACAGAAAAGAGCAGTTTGCCATTCGTGTTATGATCCCTTGCAGAAATTCCAGGTGTTTTTGTTTTTTTTCCATTATTCCTCCTTCATTATTGTGTTTATGGTACATTTTCAATAAGATGATCTTTATACTCTTTTATTTTATTGCCTATGTTCTCCTCAATTTCTTTCTTTATTGAGTCTATATCGTTCTTTTTCCAAATCGTAGTAAATCTTAAAATAACAATATCTTTCTTTAAAACATGATTATACCAGTCACGATAACTTAAACAAACAGGAAGCCTATTAATAATTTTTTTACGATCGCCTTCAGCCAATACAAATAAAATCTGTTCATCCGAAAAGGTATCCTTTACGTACTTATACTCTGTAAAGCAATAGTTCTCAACGTTTGGTTTATCAAACATTAGATCCTGAATTAGTTGAATAAATATATGGGAGTTTACACATGCCTTTTCCACCTTTGGATCTACGAGTTGATTATCTCCTATGTGTTCGGGATAAAAAAATCCTTCATGCCCACTATCTTTTAAAATCTTATGAATAGACCTCGCTAATAAATTCTTTTCAATTTTTTCTTTATCATTAAACCGATGTTTCCCGAGTATAGCTTTAATAAAATGTTCATAATTGTTATTTACGGGGTTATATCCACCTTCAGACCTTTTTCTACGTGTAAATGATAGGAAATAATCATAATCTGTGGTTGTCAATATATCGCTAGTGTCTTTAAAGTAAGCCCATCGTTTTGGACTCCACTTTTTTTCATAAAGTTTAGTAATAAGCTTGTGACAGTATTTTAAAATTTCTTCATTATTATCCTTCATAACCATATATGTTATATTCAATGACTCTATCACTTGTCCCTTCTCTGTACTTTGTATTTCCACCATATCTTCAATTAGTTTCTTTATCTCTTCTATTTTTTTTCTAAACCTGTGAAATAAACGATTTTCTTCATGCTGTTCACATAATTTCTGATATTTCGGGCTTTTCTCTGCTTCACTTAATTTATCATAAGTGGCGTAAATGTCAACAAGTTCATCTTTATAATCTCTCATATTACTGTGACTCCTTTTTGTTTAGGCGAACTTCTAATTCTCTAATT
>CAZOEM010000206.1:0-5614 GCA_964578735.1 uncultured Halobacteria archaeon
CCTCTAATTTTGCATTTGAGTCGTAATTGTGTTGTATTATCGAATAAAACCTGGCTATTGTATTACCACACGAGCCTTTAGAGAGATATAATCGAATCCAATCGTTTGATAGTTCCATATTCAATTTACTTCCAGTATGTAAATCCACCCCAGTTATAGCTATAAAATCTTTTGATTCGTATCTTGGTATGCCCCATAAACGGAATGGGTATTTGCAAGAAATCACCTCATTTGAAAAAGCATCGAGGTCTTCAACTGACCTAGTTAGAATTATGCTAATTGGATGCCCGGACATTCTTAAAGGGCTTTTTTTCTGTAAACCCATTGCTATTTCGTCTTCGATATATTTTATTGTAGTAGCATACTCCTCTTTCGCTGTTCGCAGGAGATATAAATGACCATCAACAGAATTACCTCCTCTTGCTGTAAATTTTCCCGTATAGATGATGTCATCTAAAATAAACTTGCTAATTTCATCCTCGCTGATGGTATATTTTATTCCGATACCTGATAAGGGAGATGAATGGGATAATCCCTCGCATACTCTCAATACATGAGATAATCTTTGGTCGCCTGTTTGAAGTATCAGAGATTTTACCCGAGGAAGATTTCTAAACAGTTCTAGAACCTCACCTGAAGCGGGACCTCCTAATTTCATGCTGAGGTCACCAATCGATTTCTCTTCATCTCCCTCAATGAGTTCCGAGTACTGTAATGTAATACTCCTTAGAAGCCCCTTTTCCTTAAACCGCTCCATATATTGGGTGGGGAACCAAACGTAATCCTTCTTAAACTCAGTTTTAGCTATCTTAGAAATGAATGGGTCTACTATTGTAGTTTTTTCCACGGTGTGAATGGTCCAAAACCGCTCATCGAAAGTATCTACGTAGAGAGTGGAAAATTTTCGCATATCCGCTCTTTTAAATTTAACAACAAAGAGGGTTGAATCTTCGGTTTTTGTGATATTTACCTCGTAATCGTCTGCCTTTAATTCGCTTATTGGTTTGTGTGACTCAATAATGTAACTTTTGACCATGTTTGACTCTTCTTCCAACCGTTTATACTCCTTCTCTGACTCATAGGTCTTATTGACAGCACGCTCTAAAGATAGATGGAGCTCCTTCCTATTTTTAATCTTTGGTTCTGGTATCTCCACAACTTCCTCTTCAATCATCATACTATTTTCTCCTGACATTGAGCACAGGCGTCATGCATTCCATTATCGAAAGACCACCGTGCTTTCTTGTATTCACTTTGCCACGCCCGATTATATGCGAATATCTGCCATTAATGACATAATACTCTTCTGCATATCTGATGATTTTCTGCTCATAAAGCTGCTCCAACTCCCAATTGTTCTCTTTTTTCCGCCAACGTTCTTTAAATTGGTTTGCGAGCATCTTTTTCCATTTTTCGCCCATAGGAAATGTGCAGCCAGCGGTGAGGTCAACATAGCCATGGTCGCTTGTAACAACTACTTCGTCATGACGGCACGTCTGCAAAATCTCTACCAATAATCTTCTCGTGTCCGCATACACATCCTCTATTGCCCAGGGTTCTGCGTGACCGGAACGAGTGTGATGCAGTTTATCATCAGGTAATTGCGTCCATATTGTCAAAGTATCAGATTCGGGTAATAATGACGTGCTGGAAAGGTCGTGAATGAATTTAAAATCCGGACTTTCCCACTGTGCGATATTTATCCTGCCGAATACTCGATGTTTGTAAGGGTCTGTATCTGAGGACAAAGCTGAGAATGAATATCCAACATTAATTTCATATTCTTCTTTCAAATCGTTCTCTAAAAGCATTGCCTCCCTGATGCTAAGCGAGTCCATCAAAACCAGACAATATTTATCTCTCATTCGTATCTCTTCTGTTATTTTCTCCTGCTTGCATGCCTTTATTATTTCTTCATACAAGTCAGGATATAGCTCGAGCATTGTTTCCTCTAACTTATTTGTTTCAATTTCTCCTTCTCGATAGTATTCTCGTATTGATTTCCCTTCTGGATTCCATATCCGTCTCAGCATCTGAAATACTGCATCAAGGCTCTTCCCCTCGAAAAATAATTCTAAATCGGCAGGTGAATACAACCCCTCGGTCATCTCCTTACAATCTCCATTTGTATCTCAAAAGTTGCCCTTTTTGGCGTTTTCAAACTACGGAGAAATGCTACCAATTCTCTCTTATCCATTTCTGTCTTTAATATCAACCGTATAGAATGTGTTGAGCCCGCAGCGATAACTTTAATCCTTGGTAATCCTAAATTGTCAAGGTCATCGGATTCCAACCCACCTGATATACTCAAATCCACCTCTTTCAACACATCATCTGCATTGATCTCTCTGTCTATCTTATCTATGAGTTCTGGTTTGGCGGTTGCAGATATTGCACCCATTGGTGGCACTGTCACCGTTTTGATAGTTTCGACGGGTGTTGGTGATGTTGATGGTGCTATTACATTTCCTTCCCCACTTTCAATACCCACCCTTTCTCTTGGCGGCATCCACAATCCCGGCTCTGGAGACGGTGGCTCTTTTACAAAGTCTTTATGATACACAAACATCGAATCTGCAATAGTGACATTCCTATCACCGAAGTAGTCAACGCCGCTCTGGCTGGTTAATTTTATTTCTTTATCTTTGCAGAGTTCTTTCAATGCAGCAGTCATTATCCTGGGGTTTGTAATCGTTGGATTTTCTCTTTTCACATAAAAATCGTCTTGGAGAAGGTCAATCCTGATTCCCTTTTCACCAGTATTCTGAGCAATTTGCTGAATTGTAGATTTTACGTTGTCAACGTCAGGTTTAACAGCATTAATAACATCTTCTCGTCTGGCATTTGATATGGCTTTAGGAAAGGTAGCATCACCAACAAATTTTAGTACTCTTCCATATTTCTCCTGGAGCCGCTCATTCAAACTTTTCTTTTCGTCTGACACAATCTCATTAAATCCATCGGGCAAGTCTTTTTCTTCGCTTCCGATCTTCTCCCCAGCGCACAATCGTTTCGCCATTTCTATTAGCCCGGTGCTCATCACAGTTGTTCCTTTCTTTGGAACCACAATTACCGACGTATTTTGGTATGTAGTTCCTGCAAGTCTTGGTTTGAACCGCTCGAATGAGATGTCATTTCCATTGAGAGAAATGGCTATCCTGAAATTACGAGTGTCCGGGATTTGTGTCTGTCCACTGATTGAGTCCCACATATACACATCAGGACCTTTGAAAATGTCCTCAATAAGCATCCTCTCCATACGCAGGATAGCTTCATCTCTTGATATGTCTTCTGCTCCGGCTTCTAAAACAGCGTAAGGGTTTGGCTCTTCCATAATCGCATACTCGCTATTGAGTTTGTGAATATACCACGCTCTCTTATAAATCTGACCGGTAAAGTTCATCATGGCTTCGTTGCTGCTTATCCCAGGTCTAATCATTCCTAACAAGAGTCCTGTTTTGTTCGCCCCAGCCCTACCCATTTTAGTTAATGAGTACATGAGGATTGTGTTTAACATTTCCTTTGCATATTTTTGCTCTCTTAACCTTTGGATGTCATTTAAACAGTTCGCAACGAGTTTATCGTCTATCCATACGAGGTCATCTTTAATCTCATAATGTGGATTCTCCAACTTCAATTCAACATCCACGTCAGACATCAGAATTAAATCTCTCTCGTCTTTTTTAGCATAAAGAATCTCCGCCAATATGCTGAGAATTCCACGGGTGTTTTGGTAATTTTTAGATGCGTGGAATCGCTCTATAATTACTTTAAGAACTTCGGGATGAAAAGGATATAGCTCAATAATTTTATCATTTAACTCTCGATAGTTTGCTATGTTAATATCCTCCGAACGTTGGTATACTCCAGTATACTGTTTTGCAATCTTTTCAATTGCCTCACGATCTTTGATTTGCCCAATTAGCCCATGCAGAATAATATTTATTCGGTCAATATCTTCAGAAGTGAGGTCGAATTTTATTGGTCTTGTGCGACTCATTATGCCCATAATCTCTTCATTCTCTAAAAGCAGTGAAACAAAAACAAATAGTCTTACAGATTTTTCATTTGCGACTTCCATGAGATTTTGAAGAAAAATCGAGTTGGCAGTTTTTATCGGTGCTTCTTCACTGGGTATTGAGCCATACCATTTTTCAATCTCATCAATCAATAGAACGATTGTGCCTGTTCCCACCAACCGCTTTATATCATCTACCGTCGGGAAATTGCCTATTTCTTTCAGTAAATCTTCTTTTCCCAATTCTTCATATATTGGCTCCCATAAAAATTTATTTTTCAAATTTGACATCGGCATTACTACTGTTTGTGGAAAGGTTGGTAACAAATCTGGAGCCATACCATTATCTACGAGCCATTTCTTAGCCATTGTAGGGTCGTTGAAAATGTGGTAAAGCGCAGTTAGTATGTGTGATTTGCCAGTGCCATAAGTACCAGTAATAGCAAAAGAACTCCGAATATCCGACTTTTGTTTTGGGTCTATCTTTCTCGAAATGAAATCAATAATTCTACGAATTGTAGCGGTTGGATATGTAGAATCAAGTACAGCCTTGCTGTTTTTCTCAAATTCATCGCCTTCGCCCATAACTTTGTATAGCTCTATCATTCCTTTCACGAGCCTATTCATCACCTCTTCACTCACATCCAATACATCCGCTATCTTTGTCATTATTCCACCTCAGATTATTTTTCTCTCTTTCATACTACAATATATCCCATCCCCTATAACTACATGATCCATTAGGGATATTCCCAACAATTTGCCAGCGTCTCGGAGCATCTCAGTAGCTTTAATGTCGCTATCACTCGGTTCTGAGTCGCCTGATGGATGATTATGTATCAAAGCTATCGCAGAAGCACTTGTTGATATTGCGCCTCTGAATATCTCCCGCGGGTAGAACATCGAACCTTCAATATCCCCTATTGAGATCGTCTCAGATTTTAACATTTTCCCCCTCGTGTTCAGATAGATGCACATAAGATATTCCTGTTTTTGAAAACGTAACATAGGCATAAAATAGTTTGCAATATCATCGGCGGATTTAAAATAGTAATCGTCTCCTTTCATAAATTGAGATAGATGCATCCTTTTGGATAGTTCAAAATAAGCTTTTAATTGAATCGCTTTTGCTTTACCTATCCCCTTTAATTTGCTTAATTCCTGCACATCGGCAGCAAAAAGCCGGTCCAACTTCCCATCATAGATACTTAAAAGTTCTTGGGAAATTTCCAAAACATTTGATCCATGAGTCCCTGTACTGAGTATTATGGCAAGAAGTTCTGTCGTTGATAGATTCTCAGCTCCTACTTTCAATAGCCTTTCCCTTGGTCTTTCTTCTTTCGGCAGGCTTAATAGTGTTTTGTTGTTCATGTTAATATGATATGCCATTGAATGTGATTTGAGTGCTTTCTAATTTCAGATAGTTTCTTTTTAGATATAAATACATACCAACGCAAATTATTTGATGGCTTTTCGTATATTTCCAGAACTATTGGTCATCAATCCACGGATAAAATTTATAATTCCGCACAAAAAATCAATCATCAAGTGAAATCAGCATGCAGAAAAAACAAATCGTGCAAAGTACTCAGTAAA